>CAZLIW010000183.1:0-4451 GCA_964559325.1 uncultured Halanaerobium sp.
TCTCCAGCATAAATTTGATTACTATTAATTTCTAAACCACCTGTGTTTCTAATAAATAATTTTTCATTTTCAGTTATATACCCATTCACTCTAAAGTCCCATTCATCCGTTAAAATTTCACCACCAATAGTCCACATATCCCAGTATTTGTCGTACTCTTCTTTTCTATCTCTAAATATGTATATTCCTGTTATACGGCTTTCATCTTTACCTGTTTTTTGCCTGTAACCCAAGCCCAGATTCCACTCATTAACATCATCTTCACTCATCCTGTATCTAAAATCAGTAAACCAGAGTGAATTTTCAGTGTTTCTGAAAGGATATAATAAACCAGCCTGACCAATAAAATTCTCGCCTGTAACTCCTTTAAAATTTATTCTTGAAGCTCTATTTATATCTTTAGCTGCTGCACTAAATGAAATCCCTATAAACAACAAAAATATTAAACTTAAATAAATTATAATTTTAGTTTTCATGATCTCCTCCGATTTTTTATATTTTATTTATAAAATACCACAGTAATTACTGTGGTATTAAATAATAATGAATAAAAATAGATATTAATAGAAAATAATTTTAATTCAAATTCTTATTCAATAACTTTCAATTTTATTGCCATTTCCTAAATAATATGTATAATAAATGTCATATTATACTATTCTTGGTTACTGATATTATTCCTTTATTATTTATAAAAATCTCTGAATTTAGACTGGAATCAAGTTCTATATTTCCCTGGTCATCTTCATTTTCTTCAACTTCAATAAAAAAATTTAAATGTCTCTAAAATCTATTCTTTTTTAATCATCTTTTCCTAGATATAATAAATTTTAAGTTAACCCCTTACTGCAGGACATTTCCTTCTTCAAAGTTTACATCCTTTATTAGCACATTTCTGACCTTTCTTATCCTGTTTCCAGTGCTTAGAAACCAGTTAATCATCACCCAGGTCCTGTATTCTACAAAATCACAATTTTTTATGTCTGGTTTTTCCAATAAAATTTTTAGCTCAGCATCAGTACAGGTTTTTTACCATCATTACCCATAGTAATATAATTTTTTGACATAAAAAATACCACCTTTTTAAAATATTTTAGGTGGAAAACTGGTGATTTCTATGGCTTACGGATTAGCTAAAAAACAGCAAAAAGTCCGTAGGCCAAGCAGTATAAAAAAATAAGGAAAAATCAACCCTTTTAAATATAAAAAATCACCTTCTCAGGTGATTAGCATTTAAACACTATAGATGATGTATCTTTAAATAATAGCCTTCATGGCCTATCTCTACATTTTAAAAAAATCGGATAACATCTATCATGAAAAAATTAAATATAATAAATGGTGCGCCCGACAGGATTCGAACCTGTGGCCTACGGATTAGAAGTCCGTTGCTCTATCCGGGCTGAGCTACGGGCGCATAAAATGGAGCGGGAAACGAGACTCGAACTCGCGACCCTCAGCTTGGAAGGCTGATGCTCTAGCCAACTGAGCTACTCCCGCAAATAAAATGGTCGGAGCGAAAGGATTTGAACCTTCGACCCCCTGCTCCCAAAGCAGGTGCGCTACCAAACTGCGCCACGCTCCGCCATAACGACAATTACTAGTATAACCTATATTACAGCATTGGTCAAAAAATATAATAAGAGATTAGAAGCCTAGAGATTAAATTATATTTTAAAAACTATTAATTACTCCAAATATCTCTGTATAAGTACTTCTTTCATTTTCCTGAGTGCCTTCGCTCTGTGGCTGATATTATTTTTTTCTTCCGGACTCAGCTGAGCCATTGTCTTACCATATTCAGGCAGACAAAATATAGGATCATAACCAAACCCATTTTCACCGGATGGATCAAGAGTGATTTTGCCCTCAACCCTTCCTTCAACAACAATTTCCTCTCCTTTTTGAGGATCTACCAGAGCAACTGCAGATACAAATGCTGCTTTTCTCTCACTTTCACTGCTTTCTTTCAGCAGTGAAATAATTTTTAAATATTTTTCTTCATCACTGCTTTCTTCACCACCAAAACGTGCTGAATATATACCTGGAGCTCCATCCAGATAATCAACTGATAATCCGGAATCATCAGCCAGCACTGTCTGCTGAAGCTCTTCAGATCTTTGTCTGGCTTTCTTCAGCGCATTTTCCCGATAAGAGCTGCCGTCTTCAACCACCGGAGGCAGATCTATATCTTCCGGAAGACCAACAAAATCCAGCTTTAAATCTGCAAAAAAATCTTTTATCTCTTTTATTTTATTTTTATTTCCACTTCCGATAATAATTTTTTTCATATTTATTCACTATCCAGACTAATTTTCTGCTTTTCTATCAGCTCCATTATACCTTTTTCTGCCAGATCATAAAGCTTATTCAATTCTTCTCTACTAAATGGATTTTCTTCAGCAGTACCCTGGATCTCAATGATTTCTCCGTCAGAACTCATAACTATATTCATATCAACCTGAGCCTTAAAGTCTTCTTCATAACATAAATCCAGCATAGGCTCTCCATCAACAATACCAACACTTGTAGCAGCCATATAGCTGTTTAGAGGGTTTTCCTCCAGGGCTCCACTTGCCATAAGCTTGTTAATACCATCAACAAGTGCTACATATGCACCTGTTACAGAAGCTGTTCTGGTGCCTCCATCCGCCTGAATGACATCACAGTCCACCCAGATTGTCCTTTCACCCAATTTTTCCAGATCTACTACAGCTCTCAGGCTGCGTCCGATAAGACGCTGAATTTCCTGGGTCCTACCGCTCAATTTTCTCTTGGCAGCCTCTCTTATTGTTCTCTCCTGTGTTGATCTGGGCAGAAGAGAATATTCTGCTGTAAGCCAGCCCTGATTTTTCCCGCGCAAAAAATAGGGCACACTATTTTCTATAGATACATTACACAATACCATAGTGTCTCCAGTTTCTATCATTACAGATCCTTCTGCATATTTTGTAAAATTCCTCTGAATCTTTATCCCTCTAAGTTCATCTCTTTTTCTTCCATCACTACGCATTATTATTAAATCCTCCTTTAATTTTGGAAGTCTCTACTGCTGAGCAGACCCCTTCCAGCTGCATAAATATCATCTATAACCATCTGAAAGTCGACTTCCCGCTTCTCCTTATCTGCTCTTTCTTCTATTTTGGCTCTGTGAAATTCTTTTATCTCATCATCAAATGGGAGGCTGCCTGTATTAAAAAATCTTACTGCTCCCTTACGGTCTCTGCAGGGCATTACTTCTCCTCTATTAAAGGTGCTGGAGGAAAAAGGAACATCTATAATACCCAAATTAACTGCCTTAACAGCACCCTTTGCCCAGAATCCGCTGGCAATATCTTTAACTCTATCAACAATAGCTGATGCTTCTTTGATGATAATATTTTTTTCCTCTTCTACAAGTTTTATATCAAAATAATCCTGACTCTTAGCAATCTTTAAGCAGTGTTTGGTCGTCCTAATTCCATCTGCCAGATCTTCTCTGCAGGGGGTATCTATCGCTTCTCCTGGAGATCTAACAACTATTTTGTCTGCTCCTGCCGCTGCAGCTGACAGTATACCTGTATTTATAAGGGCAAATCCGGCTGCTCTATTTTCCGGAAATCCACCCAGCCATTCATGAAAAACAGTACTTATAAAAACATCATCTGATAAATTTTCATCATTATTTATGTATTTATTCGCCATCTCTCTAAGTGCCATGATGGCAGCTGTATCCTGAATCAAATTTCCATTTTGGCCATAGCCCAAACTAAGGTTAATTACTCCCTGTTCTGCAGCCAGAATACCTTCAATAATAGAAACAGCCACACTTATTGAAGGTGGAACCATAGTTCCTGTCAGTGGACCAAAAGTTTCGCGATTTATATTTACACCTCTGTCTTCATAATATCCTGTTAACCTATCCACATACTGCCACCAGGAAACAGTATCAGCAGGATTTTTGTCTTTTGCATAGGGAAAATTATAAGAAATACCTCCTCCTACAAAATCATTAAATCCTGATGCATAAGCTATCTCAGCCATTAAACGAGAATCCGGGGTTCCGTGTCTTAGCTGAACAGGAATATCTAAATTTAAAATTATTTCTCTGCAATTATCTACTCCATGGCTTATAATAGGGAAACCATCCAGCAGTGATTTGTTTATTTCCCTGCTTTCCACCAGTCCATTTTCTGCATCCTGATATCTGTTCTGTCTCGTCATAGTATCAACATTTGTGGAAAGTATATCTGCTTTTGCATTTTTTTTCAAAAAGTTGAGAAGTTCTAAATGCTGATCCAAAAGAGTAAGTCCGGCTCTTGGCTGACAGAGTATTTTCCCTTCTGATGATGCTTTTTTGAGTACAGAAGATGTTCTGCAATCCTCACTTAAACTGCGTTGAAATTCAACTGCTGAACGCAGATCAACCTCACTACCTGTTTTCCAGCTCTTTAAAATTTCTTTTCTTTTTT
>CAZLIW010000184.1:0-4431 GCA_964559325.1 uncultured Halanaerobium sp.
GCTCCAATTGCATAGGCTGCAGTCATCATTCCTTCAATAATTCTGTGGGGATCTCCTTCCAGCAAACTTCTATCCATAAATGCCCCTGGATCACCTTCATCAGCATTACAGATTACATATTTTTTATCACTCTCAGAATTGCTGGCAAACTGCCATTTTAAGCCTGTCGGAAAACCTCCACCCCCACGGCCCCTAAGTCCCGATTTCTTAACTTCATCTATAACATCCTGTGGAGTCATTTTAGTTAATGCTTTACCTGCCGCTTCATATCCACCCAAAGCAATATATTCGTTTATATCTTCTGGATCTATCCGACCACAGTTAGCAAGAGCAATTCTCTTCTGTTTTTTATAAAAATCTATATCATGATATGAAGGAATGTTTTCTTCAGTAAAAGGTTCTTTAAAAAGTAGCCTATCCACAATTCTTCCTTTTAGAAGATGTTCTTCTACAATTTCTGCGACATCTTCTGAACCGACCTGACAGTAAAATACACCTTCAGGATAAATAATCATAATAGGTCCTTTTTCGCAAAAGCCGTGACATCCTGTTTCCACAATCTTAATTTCATCACTGAGATCTTTTTCAGCTAACTCATCTTCAAGGGCCATCTTTATATTTTTTGCCCCAGAAGAAACACATCCAGTACCTGTACAGATTAAAACATGGGAACGGTAAATTGTTTCTTTCATTGAACAGTGCCTCCTTTATAGTTAAGCTTCGTGTTTTGCTATTACAAGATCTTTAACGATATTACCGTTAATTACGTGTTCTGCAATTATTTTTTTAATATCATCGGTACTTAAATTCCCATAAGTAATTCTTTTTTTGCCGGGCATTTTTACATCTATAAGCGGCTCTTTTTCACACATACCTATACATCCTGTTTGAGTTACTCTTAAATCAATGTTTCTTCTGTCAACTTCTTCCAGTATGGTTTTTAAAATATCTCTTGCTCCTGCTGCTATTCCACAGGTCCCCATTCCAACTATAATTTCAGGTTTTGTACCCTGATCTCTCATTTCCATTTCTTTTTGTACTTTATTTCTCAATTCCTTTAATTCTTTTAAAGATTTCAATTTAATCTTCACCTCCATATATTTCAGCAAAGCAATCTTTTAAATAATTTTTTATCCAGCCTATTATTTTGCCTGACTGAATAGAAATACCATCCAGTTCCTTTTTTACTTCTCTGCTGTCAAAACAAAATTCTCTGTTTTTAAATTTATGCCTGTACATTAAATCGATAGAATCTCCATTTACTGCAATAAAAGAAGTTAGTGTGGTAATAATATCTCCCAGTGGAGCTCTATCAATATGGTTATAGGAAAATTCCACCATTACTTCAGTGCCTTTTCCTTTTTTTGAAATAATATTAAAATTTCCACCACATCTTTCAGCAGCCTCTTTAAACAGCGACAGACCCAGACCAACTTCTCTGGTTGTACGAGAGGTTACAAAAGGATCAGTAATGTCTTCTATTCTATCTTTATCTATACCTGAACCATTATCTTCTAAAAAAATTTTTAGACTATCCTGCTCGGGCTGTTCAAAAATTTTAAGCTTTATTAGATCTGCTCCCGCTTCACGGGAATTCTCAATGATATCCAGAATGTGAAGTATTAGTTCCCTCATTTTAGCTGTATTCAGCCAGAATTTCCGGTATTTTTTCTGGAGTCAGCCTACCGTGAGTATCATCATTGACCATAATTACCGGGGCCAGCCCACATGCACCTATACAGGCTACAGATTCCAAAGTAAATTTAAGATCTTCTGTTGTTTCTCCACTATCAACACCAAGCTCATCTTTGAGTGCTTCTAAAACTTTGTCACCACCTCTAACATGACAGGCGGTACCTATACATACACGAACAATATTTTTTCCTCTCGGTTCCTGATGGAACTGACTGTAAAAAGTTACAACACCATAAACCTGGCTTAAGGAAAGATTGAGTCCACTCGCTACTTCTTTTAAGACTTCTTCTGGCAGGTAGCCGTATTCTTCCTGTGCTTCCTGGAGAACCGGAATTAGATAGCGCTCTTTTTTCTCATAACGATCTAAAATTTTTCTAACAGGTGCCAGATATTTTTCTAATTTTTCTTCTTTAATTTCTGCCATAACAAAAACCTCCTCAGTTTAATTAATATCATTAAATTTTATTTTTCTGCCTTTTTTAGACTGTAAAGCCAGTGAAAATTCGGCAAAACTTTTTTCTTTCATAACTAAAGTAATATAAGATGCAATATCATCCAGATAATGACTGTCAGAATTCTGTATTATATTTATCTTTTCTGATATATTGTGTTTTTTGCGGAAGGTATCTGGATCAGAATTTTTTGATATTTCTACTGTATCTACTGCTAAATTATCCGGTATAAATCCCAGCTGACTTATTATGCTTTTCTTTTTATCTAAATGTGCGGGAACAGCTATTCCCTTCAGATTTTCACTTTCTTTTATCACCTCAGACAGTGTCATATTTACAGAAGCAGCCAGCATTTTATCATTTTTTCTGCTGTATTTGTCATTACAATCAAGTATAATCTGGGGCCCAAAAAATTCTTCATCATTTTTTATCTCCGGTAAAGAATTATATACTTTTTCCTGCCACTGCTTCAAAATAGTTAGATCAGGAAAAAACGTTAGTACATGAATTTCTTCTTTTGTTTCCACTTCCATACCGGGAATAAACATAATATTATTGATTTCACAGTAATATTGAAAGATTTCTGCATTTTCTGCAGAATTGTGATCAGTTAAAGATATGATATCTATTCCAATTCTTTTAGCTCTTTCTGTAACTGATTCAGCTGTCATAAGCAGATCACCACAGGGAGATAGTACAGAATGCAGATGAATATCAGCTTTATACTCATTCATTTTATAAATTTCTTTCACACAATTTGCAGGCAATTTCATAAGCAGTTTCTCTACTTTTAAGCAGATTTATACCTTTTTGACATGCTTTTTTAACAGCTGCTTCATCAAAATCAAAACCTTCTACAATAATAACTGCTGAAATATCTGCTAAAAGAGCAACTGCAGCTGCATTCTGATGTCCCTGTACGGTAAGCCAGAGGTTATCTTTTTTTGCATTTGCCATTACATTACTCAACAGATCCCCACAGTAAACTCCATCAGCTTCTCTGTCCAGATCAGGTCCGGCAATAACCTCTAGTTCGAGCTCTTCAATCAGATCTCTTACTTTCATTATTTTCCTCCTTTTTAGATGACATTACAGGCGGCAGCTCATGTGCAAGTTCAGAAAGTTCATCTGCAAGCTGACCAACATTTTTTCTCAGCATAAAGATACAATCAGATCTATTTGCAAGTCCATTTACTATATCTTCTGCAAAGGTTCTACAGTCTGGTGCACCACAGGCAGCACAGTCAAGTCCGGGCAGGAGTTCTATTTCCTTTTCCATCTGTTCTAATTTTTCCATAGCTTTATTAAAGTCTGAATCCAGTTTTCCTACATCATCAGCTTCTATTTTCTCTGTAATTAAAAAATTATAAATAAAGTCATTTTTGTCTTCTTTCTCCATCTCAGAAATTTGTTCCATTCTTTTCTGAAGATTAAATTTTGCCTGAAAGGGATTTACTACATTTAATACTCCTCCAACACATCCATCTATACAGGAGGTAAGTTCAAAATATTTTACATCAGAAGAAATATTGTTTCTTTCAATTTCATCGAGAATTTTCTTTACCTGATGTATGCCAGAAACATTTATAGAGGAAATTCCTCTCCACCTTTTTAATATATCTGTTTCTCCACCTTCCTGTCCCCATATAGTTGCCGGTGAAAAATCAGAAAACTGTTCTGCTTCTTCCTCAGTTACTTCAGAAAGTTTATCATATATTTTTTGATAAATATTTTCTACACCTACTGCACCACTTAAAAAACTTTTTTTCTGGCCCAGAGGATATTTGACGGTGGTTAATTTTGCAGGACAGGGAGTCAGCAGAAATATATCTGCTTTTATATTTTCTTTTTCTTCCAGCATTTTCCCTGTTTTTTCTGCACAGAGTTCAACTGGAGATTTAAATGGTATAATCATATCTATAAGATCAGGATAGAGCAGTTTAATCAACCTTATAATAACCGGACAGGAAGCTGATATAAAACTTCCACTGTTATTTTCTAAAAATTCTAACGTTTTTCTGGAAAGAGCTGCTGCAGATTCTGCTACATCGTAAACTCGTTTAAAACCCAGCTTTAAGATAGCTGCTTTTATTTTAGAGGCTGAAATATCAGGTCCAAACTGTCCGTAAAAACTCGGCGGTATTATAAGCACCGGATAATTATAATTTTTAATATCACCAAGTTTATCGGTCTCTGTGTATTTAGCATGATATTCACAGGTACGTATACACTCTGCACAGTCTATACAGAGATCTTCTTTAATCCATGCTCTTCCCTGATGAAC
>CAZLIW010000185.1:0-4421 GCA_964559325.1 uncultured Halanaerobium sp.
TTTAAAATAGATTCCATTTTTTCATCTTCCACTTACATAGCTATCATTTCTTAATTATGGGTAACAATATATGCAGGTTTTTCAGCAGTTTCAGCTTCTTTATTCAACAGAACTTCCACTTTCTCTACCGCTTCCTGCATATTTACCCTGTCAATTTTTATTCCCAGTATTTCCACCAGCTCTCTCACAGCCGGGCCTCCTTAAGTACACTTTCTGCAAATTTGCGCACTTCATCTTTTTTATCAAGACAGATATTTTTCAACCTTTTTCGAAAATCATAGCGGTTTTCCAGCAGATATTCTAATTCTGCATAAATATCACCCCGATGCAGAGATTCGATATCAAGTGTATTGAGAAATTCAATATCCGAAACCAGTCCATCTATTTTAGGATCATAGCTAACAGCAAGAAATGGTATCTGATTTAATAGTGCAAAAATAAGGCTGTGAAGCCTTACTCCTAAAAATAAATCAGTATCTTTAAGTTGTTTAACTGCCTTAGATGGATCTTCTGCAAGCTCTTCTATAATAACATCACTTACTGTGGTGCTGTCAAGAATAGTTTTTAGTTTTTCTGAAGGACTTTTATCAACACCTCTGTGAAAGGGATATATCTTAAAATCACAGCTGTATTTTTGAGCAAATTTGCTAAGTCCTGCTCCCAGTTCTTCAATATAATCAGCCTGCCAGGGACGTACAGATATCCCAATAGTAATCCTACTGTGAAGCTTTCTCCGCACCACATCTTTTTCATTATAAAGAGCAAAAACAGGATCCGCGGTGAGCTCTACATTATTTTCTTTTAGGCCAATACTGCTGAGAAATACGGCGGAAGCGCGGTCTCTAACTCCAATATGATCAATACTTTTGAGTGTAATTCCTGTCATTATGCGGTTTATCTTTCTATTTAAAGGTCCCACTCCCTGTGCATAAAATGATACTTTTGTTCCCTGAAGCTTAGCCAGCCAGATTAATCCGAGGTAATAAAAAATAGACAGGCGACCAGTAACATCCTGAATTAAACTTCCACCACCACTGACAAAAAGATCAGCTTCCGCCAGCTCAGAAATTATATTGAGCAGTGAAGTTCTGTCGATAGAATCAACACTATATCTGTTTTTAGTAACCTCAGGATTAGCAGACAGTACTGTTATATCAATTTCAGAATCTATTTCTTTAAAAAGCTTTATAATTCCAGCCAGAACAGCTTCATCTCCTAGATTATCAAATCCATAATACCCTGAAATAAGAATTTTAGACAAGTTGCTCACCTCTGTTCAGCCGGAAAATATTTTTTATACAAAAATATAGCAAACTGATAAATAACAATAAGTATAATTCCTAAAATAAGACCCAGCCAATACGAATGAAATGTCCTAATTAAAGAAATAATAACAGGTGTATGAAGATGTGAAAAAGTATTTGCAGCTGTTATCATTCCTACCGATGCGAGCATCAGTACAGGATAAAAATAAATCTTTTTTCTGTATTTAGCTGACAGCCACAGAGATAATACAAAAATAGGATGTCCAATCAAGAACTCTTTAAATCGCGGCCGTACATACAGCACTCTTTCCAGCATTGTTCTGATTGTTTTTTCCCAGGCAGGCACAGGCAGCAGTGGAAAATTACCTGTTCTACCAATATAGATTATAGCTATAAAAACAAGTATTCCGGCAGCAATCAAATGTTTAACCCTTATCTCTGCGTCCATAAGAAAAATTAATCTTTTTTTCAAATCTTCATTTCCCAATGTTAAAAAATAATAAAGCGAAATTATCACTAACGGCAGCAGAAAAGAAAATTTTACACCGCGGAACTGCATAATTTTTAAAATAAATGGAGTGCTGTTCAGTGAAGCTGAAACAAAAATTCCACCTGTAAGAGCAGTCAAAACTGCCGCTGTATATTTTAATGTAAGTTTAACAATTGACTCTTTTTTTGCTTTTCCACCTGTATAATTGTCGCTGAGAAGAAAAGCTATCACAGCCAGTGATGGAAAAATCACTGCAGCAGCCAGAGCTGTAAGCTGTCTTAAAAAAATCTCCCTATTTATTAATAATAAAAATATCATACCGGATGCAGCAGCCGCAACAGCAGCTAAATTTAACCATTTTCTAAATTTATCATCAACTGCATCTTCCAGCAGGTAGTTGAGCAAAATTACCCCACCGGCAGCTGTTCCAGCAAAAACAGCCAGAAAACTAAGCAGTGAAGCAAAAAAAACTGGTGCTGCTTTTGCATTTCCCACTGTATAGCCTGCATTATTTAAGTCTGTTTTTAAAGATGAAAGAAGTCTATAATTTTTATTTAAAAGATTATTTCCCTTTAAATATGGTTTAAAATATATTATTTTTACATTTCTTTCTCTGACTGCTCTTAAATATCTGTCCACCATTACAGAAATAGATGTCTGTTCAACCTCTTCCTGCTGCATGCTGTGAACTCTGAGCAGATTATAATCTACAGCAGAAGCAATATTTTTTGCACCATCCTGAGCCGCAATAAAAGCTTCAATATACCCAAAAGTAATAGAATGTTCTTTTAAAAGTTCTACTGTTCTGTTAAGGCTGTCGGGATAACCTGTAATCTCCTCACCATCAAATATTATCAGCTCTGGAGATAGATTTTCCAAATTATTTTCAAGTGCTGCCTGAGAATTTAAATCATTGGCACTTCTTAAAGCTATTTTTAAACTGCTATTTTTTGCTGTGTCATAAAGATTTCCATTATAAGAAAGATTAAGATTTAACAGTTTATCATGCCAATGAGGAAAAAAGATAAAGGTCAGGTTTTCCCCATCTATCAGCCGGGCATTATACTGTTTCTTTAAATGACCTGCCAGCTGTTGAAGGGTCTGCCTGAGATTCTGTGAAGAAACAGCAAAAACTGCCCCTTTATCCAGATCTTCAGCTTCAATATCTGCAGACTCCAAAAATCTCAACCGTTCTTTATCTAAAAGCATCAGCTCTGCTGATTCTATGCGGACAATTTCTCCACTTTTCTGCAGATCTTTAATACTCTGCTGATAAACTGAAATTCCGGTAACTCCAAATTCTTTAATTTTTTCTATCTCAAGTTCTGGTTCCTGTGCTGCAAGTTCAGTTAGTCCATCTCCATCAAAAATTATTTCTACATTATCAGCTCTATCAATTTTTCCAACTCTTTCAGCAAGAGATATACCGGCTCCTATTAAACTGATTATAATAATTAATATCAGTACTTTTTTCAAGTTTATTCACCTTTTCTATCTGCAGAATTTTTGGTTGCATATTTTAAATAGGATTCTATAAACTCATCCAGATATCCATCCATAACTTTCTGGGTATTTCCTTCTTCATGTCCTGTTCTGTGATCTTTTATCATATTATAGGGGTGCAAAACATAGGATCTTATCTGACTGCCCCAGGCAATCTCTTTATGTTCACCACCCAGTTCTTCTATCTTTTCTGCCTTTGCTTCTTCTTTTAGCTCTATCAATTTTGATGTTAAGATCTTCATTGCCACTGACTTATTATTATGCTGTGACCTTTGATTCTGACACTGTACAACCACACCTGTAGGCAGATGAGTTATTCTTACAGCAGAATCAGTTTTATTAACATGCTGACCACCTGCTCCACTGGCTCGATAGGTATCGATTTTAAGATCATTTTCATTAATATCGACTTCTACATCATCATCAATTTCCGGCATTACATCTACTGAGGCAAAAGATGTATGCCTTCTACCAGATGAATCAAAAGGAGAAATTCTCACCAATCGGTGAACACCTCTTTCCCCTTTAAGATATCCATATGCGTAATCACCGGAAATCAGCAGGGTCACACTCTTTATACCTGCTTCATCTCCGGCAGAAAAATCCAGAGTCTGTACTTCATAGTCATTTCCTTCTGCCCAGCGGGTATACATTCTGAGCAGCATTTCTGCCCAGTCCTGTGATTCTGTACCTCCAGCACCAGGATGAATGGAAAATATAGCATTATGGTCATCATACTGACCGTTTAACCTCAGCTTTAATTCCAGCTTATCTATTGCTTTTTCTAAAGATTTAAAGGTGTTTTTTAGATCACCAGAAATAGATTCTGAATCCATTTCATCACTGAGCTCCATAAACACCTCAGCTTCCTCAAACTTTTCTTCCAATTCTTCTACTACTTTAAGCCTCTTTTTTATCTTATCCAGCCTCTGTGATTTTTTGCGGGCATTTTCCTTATCATCCCAGAAATCGGAGACCGCCATTTCTTTCTCAATCTCTTTTTTTTCTTCACTAAGTGAAGATCTGTCAAAGTAAATCACTCAATTCATTAAATCTATCTTTTAATTCTTCATACTTATCTTCATAATTTACTGCCATTTTATCATCTCCCACAACATTTTTTGTATTTTTTCCCACTCCCACACGGGCAAGGGTCATTTCTG
>CAZLIW010000186.1:0-4418 GCA_964559325.1 uncultured Halanaerobium sp.
GGTTTTACCATAGCCAAACCAATAGCTGCTTTTTTTTCTTCTGTTCTTTCCGGAAGATTTTTTGCAGAAAACTTTGTTATTCCCCCTGTGGCAGTTTTTATGGCTACTATTTTTCATGAAATACTGCTCATAATTTTAAAAGAAAATTTTATTTATAATTTTGATTTTATATCATTATTTATTAATATTGTATTGCCGCTTGCATTTATAAATGCTTCTATTGCATTTGTATTTTATCTCCTTTATTATTTTTTGTTTAGTGAGGGGGCAGCTGATTGGATAGAATAAAATTTTTGCGCATTATAATTATTATTATTTTTGCAGTGATGCTTGTAAGAGCAGGTTATCTGCAAATTGTCAGAGGTAATTATTATTATGAATTATCAGAAGGTAACAGGATTTCAATTAGACCGATTAATGCACCCAGAGGAAAGATAATGGATCGGAAAAATAGGGTTATTGTATCAAATAAATTAACCTACAGCTTATATTTGCTTCCAAATGAAATTCCTCCTGCTGAAAATCCTAAAAATATATTAAAAAAACTTTCAGAAATAGCTTCAATTGACTATAATATACTTCTGGATAATTTTAACCGAAGTTCTGATGGAGACAGTTTGGAGCCAGTTATTTTAAAGAGACATTTAACAAAAGAAACAATGGTTATTGTTGCAGAAAATAGTGATATGCTGCCCGGTATTTTTGTTAAAGAATCATCACTTAGAGATTATGTTTATCCAGAAACGATGGTTCATCCAACTGGTTATATTGGTGAGATAAATAAAAATGAGTTAATTGAACTTAATAAGGCAGGATATGATTATTCTGGTGGAGATTTAATTGGTAAATCTGGTCTTGAAAGAGAGTATGAACTTTATCTTAGAGGTCAGGCAGGAGCAGAACAGGTTGAAGTAAACAGCAGAGGTAGAAAAGTTAAAACTATTGGTATAAAAAGTCCTAAATCCGGGAATGATTTGATATTAAATATAGATTTTGATCTACAGCTGGCAGCTGAAAAACTGCTGGAAGAAAATTTTAAAAAAATGCGAAAAGAAGCAGAAAATGATCCGGAAAGAAATAAACCAACCGGAGCTGCAGCAGTTGTAATGGATGTTAGAGATGGTTCAATTTTATCAATTACAAGTATACCGGATTACAATTTAAACTTATTTGCCAGAGGTATTTCCAAAAATGAGTACAGCTCTTTGTTAAACAATAAATTAAACCCGATGATTGACAGAACTATTATGTCAGCTGTACCCCCCGGTTCTATCTTTAAACTGGTAACAGGTACTGCAGCAGTCGAAGAATTAGGAGTAAGAGCTGACACCAATTTTTATGATTCATCAGGTGTTTTTTATTTACCCAACTGGTCCAGACCTTTTAGAAACTGGCATTATGGTGGAGAAGGTAAGCTGGATTTTACAAAAGCTATTGCCAGGTCAAATAACATAATATTTTATCAGCTTGGATTTGATTTATATGAAGAATATAAAGGAGAAATACTGGCCCAATATGCCCGCAAATTTGGTTTGGGAGAAAAAACAGGTATAGATCTTCCAGGAGAAAAATCAGGTCTGGTTCCTGATGATGCATGGAAGCAGAGAAAATTTTCTGAAAGCTGGTATCCAGGTGATTCAGTTAACCTTTCTATCGGACAGGGAGGTCTTTTAACTACACCTATACAGATTACACAGCTGATAGCATCCATTGCTGGTGATGGCAATTTGTACAAACCTCAGATTGTTGATAAGATTGTTGATCCTGATGGTAAAGTTTTGGTCGATTTTAAACCTAAACTTAAAGAAAATCTTGTTTCAGTAGCTCCAGAAACATTTGCAGTTCTCAAAGAAGGCATGTATGAAGTTACAAATAAAACATATGGAACTGCTAACAGGCATTTTAAAAATTTTCCGATAAAAGTGGCCGGTAAAACCGGTACTGCTCAAACATCAACCGAAAATAATCACGGCTGGTTTGGTGGTTTTGCACCATATGAAAAACCAGAAATCGCTGTTCTGGTATTTCTGGAAAACGGTGGGTCCAGCTCTTTTACAGTACCAATAGCCAGAGAAATAATGAGTTATTATTTTGGATTAAAAAATTTCAGCAATGGTAGAAAAAAAATATATTATCACAGCAGAAGAGATATTTTAGCTGAATAGAAGGAATTTATATTTGATTAAAGAATATTATATAATAATTAGCAGATTTGAGGAGAGATTGCATGAGTTCAGTTTTTTCATTTCAGGCAGTTACAGATGGAGTTTTAATGAATTTCAGGGCAGGAGTAAGTTTTGAACAGATTAAAAGTTCTGTAAAGCTTCATGCCGAAGAAGCCGGGGATTTTTTTAAAGGTGTCTGTCTTTATATTAATTTAACTGGAGTAAAGATAACTTTTTCAGAAATGCAGCAGCTGATGAATATTGTTCAGAAATATAATAAAGTCAGGGAAATATATTTTACTGCTCAGCAGTCTACCCAAAAAGTTGATAGTGAAGGTGATAAAGCTTTAATTATTAGTAGAACTCTGCGCTCCGGACAGATGATTAAGCATTCTAAAAGTATAGTTATTATAGGAGATGTAAACCCGGGAGCTGAAGTTATAGCTGGAGAGGACATAATAGTATTTGGAAGAATTAAAGGTGTTGTACATGCTGGAGCAGGTGGAAGTAGAGAAGCAAAAGTTGCTGCTCTTAAGCTGAATCCTACACAGCTTAGAATAGCTTCTTTTATTGCTCGTTCACCGGATGATGCCGAAAAAAATAAATTGGAACCAGAAAAGGCTTATATTAAAGATGGAGTAATTACAGTTGAAAAATTATAAAATAATTATTTTAGGGGGGATGGAATTTGGCAGGGAAAACTATTGTTGTGACATCGGGAAAAGGTGGAGTTGGAAAAACTACCTCGACTGCTAATATTGGAACAGCACTTGCAATGCATGATAAAAAAGTGTGTTTAATAGATGCAGATATTGGACTTCGCAATCTTGATGTTGTAATGGGATTAGAAAATAGAATAGTATATGATATTGTTGATGTTGTTGAAAATAATTGCAGAATGGAACAGGCCATGATTCGAGATAAAAGGTATGATGGATTATTTCTTCTTCCGGCAGCACAGACAAGAGATAAAACTTCAGTAACACCATATCAGATGAAAGAATTAATCGATAAGTTAAAAGAAGATATGGATTATGTTATAGTTGATTCTCCGGCTGGAATTGAACAGGGTTTTAAAAATGCAATTTCTGGGGCAGATAGAGCTGTTATATTACTACACCGGAGGTTTCAGCTGTTAGAGATGCTGATAGAATAATAGGGCTCTTAGAAGCTGAAGGTATACACAAACCGGAAGTTGTTATTAATCGGATTAGAGTGGATATGGTCGAAAAAGGTGATATGATGGGCATAGAAGATATGATAGAGATACTTGCAATTGAACTTCTCGGTATAGTACCTGAAGATGAGGGTATAGTTGTTTCTACAAATAGAGGAGAACCGATTGCTTTAAATGATAAGTCAAAAGCAGGACAGGCTTATAGAAATATTGCCAGAAGAATAATGGGAGAAGATCTTCCAATTATGAAGCTGGAAAAAGAAGGTTTTTTAAGCAGATTTAAAAAACTTGTTGGTTTATCCTAAACAAGGGGGGATTAAAATCGATATTTTAAAATGGCTCGGATTTAAAAGTAAAGAAGATAAGTCGAGTAAAAATGTAGCTAAAGAACGTCTTCAGTTTGTATTAGTTCAGGATAGAATTAAATTAACACCAGATGAAATGGAATCTATGAAAAAAGAATTGATTGAAGTATTAACAAAATATATTGATGTAGATTCGCGAAAAATTGAAATGGATGTAAAGAGAGAAGATGATATGACAGCACTTGTAGCAAACTTTCCCCTTAAAGGATCAAGATAAAGGTGTTATTTTATGGGATGGAATAAGAAATTACTGCGCTATTTGAATTTCAATATTCCTTTGACTGTACTATTATTAATATTGATAGGTCTGGTGGTAATAAGCAGTGCTGCTGAAGTTAACAAAGTTGATTCTGCCGGGCTTTTTTATCTACAAAAACAGATTGTTTCAGTTGTGCTGGGAATTATCGCAGTTGTTGTTCTACAATTTTTTGACTACAGAATTTTTAAAGAATATGCTCCATTTATATACAGTTTTATGATTTTGCTTTTAACTGTAATTTTGTTTTTTGGTCGAACAATTGCCGGTGGTAAACGCTGGCTCAGCATTGGTCCTTTTAATATTCAGCCGGCTGAACTTGCTAAAATTATGCTTATTTTAGTACTGGCAGCCATACTTGATAATAACTCTGATGATATGGGTTATTTAAAAGGTATGTTTTTCCCCTCAATTGCTGCATTTATCCCATTTTCATTAATAATTCTGCAGAATGA
>CAZLIW010000187.1:0-4414 GCA_964559325.1 uncultured Halanaerobium sp.
TTCAACTAAGTAAGAATTAATAGCAGCATTTCTATTATACCAGCCCCATTTTTTTATTGCTTTATCAGACAGATAAAAAGTTTCTTCATATGAACCTTTAACTGAAACAACTTCAGCACCATAAATTAATAATTGAACAAGTTTTCCACCCGGAGCTCTATCTGGAACAAAAATAACTGCCTTCATTCTCCCACCCATTGAAGCAATATTTCCGGCTAAAGAGGAAGCTGCATTTCCTGTTGAAGAACAGGAAACCGTTTCAACTCCTGCTTCCTGAGCTTTAACTACTGCCAGAGCTGAAGCCCTGTCCTTCAATGATCCTGTTGGATTTAATCCGTCATCTTTTAAAATAAGTTTTTTTATACCGATCTCTTCTGCAAGAGCAGGTACATTATAGATAGGAGTATTACCAACATGCAGTTTGGGCTTTTCTGTATCTGGATTAATAGGAAGTAGTGGTTCATACCGCCATATTCTCTTATCCATATCTTTTGATAATTTATTTTTATTCCACTCTGTTTTTATCATTTCATAATCGTATTGAACATCCAACAGACCATCTTCTCCACAGCTATCACACATGTATCGTTCCGGGTCTGCCTTATAAGTTTTCCCACAATTTATACAGACAAGATTCTCAACATACTTCATTTTTACACCTCATATAATATAGTTATAGATAATAAAATTAAATTTTATAATTCTTTTAAAAGCCCTGTTCTATCATTAAACTCTTCAATCAATTTATCAATTTCTTCAGTCTGTTTATGCAGCTCACCCCAGTAATTATCATAATCATACCACTGTGCATTGAGCTCTTCTGAACTTCTTCCCTGCTGTTCTATCCAGGTATAATATTTAAGATTGTGTACTCTCATTCTTTCCTGATAACCCATTTCTAAAGTGTTTTCTTTATCAATGCCCCTCAGGTATTTATGATAATCTTTAATGGCATCTTCTCTTGTGTATTTACCCATCTCTTCATTCATTTCTTCCAGCCTGGATGTATATAGTTCTAAAGAGTCTGTTAAAACAGTAATCAACATATCCTCAGCACCAAGCTCATAATATTTTGCCATTTTTATAGCACCAACTAAATTGGCAACTCCAGAAATACCTAACAGTTCAAGCTTGGAAACAAAGTCTTCTGGAATACCTTTTTCTATTAAATAATCTCTACCTGCTCTTTCATTAAATAATCTCAAAAGTGCCATTGTTCTATTATCATCTACTGCAACAGCCATATCTGTATTCTTAACATTATGAATCCAGGGAATATGCTTATCTCCAATACCTTCAATTCTGTGAGCCCCAAATCCATTGCTCAAAATCGTTGGACACTGCAGTGCTTCTCCAACTGCAATCTTGCTGGTGGGAAATATATTTTTTAGATAATCTCCAGCCCCCAGTGTACCTGCAGAACCACTTGTTGCAAAAAAACCAAAATATCTGTCATCTTCACCCATTTCATTCTTTATTACCTCTTCCATTGCTGAACCTGTTACTTCATAATGCCACAGGTGGTTGCCAAATTCCTCAAACTGATTAAATACTGTAATATTATCACGTGTTTCTCTTAACTCCCATACTTTATCAAAAATCTCTTTAACATTGCTTTCTGTACCGGGAGTAGGAATTACTTCACCGGCAACTTTTTTCAGCCAGTCAAATCTTTCTTTGCTCATACCTTCCGGTAAAATAGCTATAGAATCACAGGCTAAAAGCTGAGAATTATATGCTCCTCCCCGGCAGTAATTGCCTGTTGAAGGCCAGACTGCTTTACTGGAAGTCGGATCAAACTGACCGGTGATAAGCTGGGGTGCAAAACAACCATAAGTAGCCCCCACCTTATGTGCCCCTGTTGGAAACCATTTTCCGACTACTGCAAGAATTCTGCTCTCAACTCCGGTTAATTCAGGCGGAAATTCTATGTAGTTTACGCCATCATAAAGCCCACCGTCTTTTACAGGCTCATTTTTCCAGGTGATTCTAAAAAGATTATAGCTGTTTATATCCCAGAGACCTATATTTTTTAGTTTTTCTTTTATTTTTTCAGGTATAAGTTCAGGATTTTTCATCTGTTTAAACGTGGGCAAAATTATATTATTCTCCCTGGCCCTTTTTACCGTCTTTTTAAGCTTTTCCTCATTGATCTTAAGATTTATCATCTAAATTTCTCCTCCTTATATTAAATGTGAATTATTGTAAAATTCTAAATTTTTAAAGCAAAACTTAAATCTTATTTTATATATTCAATAAAATTTAAATATTTCCTGCAGTAATATCTATTTTTTATAAGAAAAAACCCGGTTTTAACCGGGTTGAAAACTAAATATTTTCTATTTCATAACCTGAAGTAATCTCGGCATTTAAAGAACTGCTTGCTGAACAGTATTTTTCTTCTGATAATTTAATAGCTCTTTCAACTTTTCTTTCATCCAGATTTTTACCTTTTAACTTATAAGTAATATGAATTTTAGTAAATCTTTTTGGAGGTTCTTCTGCTCTTTCGCCATCAATATCCATCGAAAAAGATTCTATTTCCTGTTTCATTTTATTTAGAATCATAACTATATCAATTCCAGTACATCCACCCAGACCTGTTAAAAGCATTTCCATCGGCCGCGGGCCTTTATTATGACCTCCACTATCTGGAGACGAATCTAGAGTAATACTATGTCCAGAAGGTAAACTGCTCAAAAACTCCATATCTCCCTGCCAGTTAACATTAATTTCCATTTGAATATCCCCTTTCTTCCTCTCATTAAACATTTTTAAATTTTCTTAAATAAAATTTTAATTTTGCAAATCATATTATATTTATAATACTATATTTTTTCATAATTTTAAGTTATCTGCTTAACAGCGTGTCAGCTCTTATAATTTAATTCTGTAACTTATTATGGTTAATATTGTTTTACAAGTCTAAATATTAATTCTAGTAATATAATTAATAAAGGATTTTTGTTAAAATTATAGAATATATTAGTTAAGATAAATAATATATAAATCAAAATTAAAGGAGGTAAATTTTTATGCCATTAGCAAAATTTTCAGTGACTTCAAAAAGTGAAAATCCAACAAAAGTTGTGGCCGAAACAAGAACAGGTTTCAAAATTATTGTTGATGAACCCAAAAATCAGGGTGGCACAGATGATGGGCCAAGCCCGGTAGAATATGTACTTGCTGCTTTAAGTGGATGTTTGAATGTAGTAGGACATCTGGTAGCAGGAGAAATGGGTATTGAAATGAAAGGTATAGAATTTGAAATTAGTGGGAAGCTGGATCCCGCTAAATTTATGGGCCAGTCAGAAGAAAAAAGAGCAGGATATCAGGAAATAAATGTATCTGTAAAACCTGACTGTGATGCAGATGCAGAAACTTTAGAAAAGTGGATTAAAGTTCTGGAATCAAGATGTCCGGTAAGTGACAACCTTGCAAATGAAACACCTGTTAATATAAGTCTTTAATCTATAAACAAAAAATCACCTAATTTGGTTACTTTCGTTTAATTTTATTTTACCTGCATTTAAAAGGTTATACTTAAAGTATCATTTAAAACATATAGTTTGTCATTTAAAAATCCTCTAACTGAAAACAGTTAGAGGATTTTTTTAATTCTGTGATAGAAGTCTGCCTCCACCAGTATAACTTTCATCAGGGAATATAATTCTAACCTGATAGGGAAGTTTTTCTCCACTCATAGTATCTATATACTGTTTTTTAATCAATATAACCTGAAATTTTACAATCGGACTATCTATATAATATATTTTGTCATCCCCAGCCGGACCAACCCATACATCATTAACCCGTGCCTGTATCTCAGTTTCTCCATAATCACCTACAAATTTCACTTCGGCATCATCTTTAATCTCAACATACCATCCGGGCTCATTGCCAACTGCTCTAAAATTAACTCCATTTTCTGCTGCTATTTGCCAGGGATCATAGTTTTCATCAGAAAAAGATATTAATTCTCCCTTTATTTCAAGCAGACCATCATTTCCTTTAGACCAGAACATCAGGTCATCTTTTTGATATTTAGCTCCTGAAGCAGAAACTGCAGAATCCAGAGCTATCTCCTGATCCCCATTATTTATTATTAGTTTTCCATCTACATATAAAAGTTCCAGATCCATCAGATCATTTCTAAAAAGAAATCTCTCTGCAGCCTGTATTCCACCTACTAAAACAAACATTAAAAACAAAGTTAAAATAAAAACTGAAAAAAATTTTTTCAATTATTAAACCTCCCACTAATTATTTTAAATTTACTGTTTAAAAAATTTTATATCCATTTCTGATATGAGATATATACTGGACAGTATGATAATCAATCCAGCTATAACTCCACCTGTAATTTTTTCATTCAAAAATAAAAAGCCCCATAAAACGCCAAACAAAGGTACAA
>CAZLIW010000188.1:0-4393 GCA_964559325.1 uncultured Halanaerobium sp.
ACGGAGACGACGTGTTCGCACACTTCTCAGCAATTGAAGAGGAAGGTTTCAAAAACCTCGAAGAAGGTCAGGAAGTAGAATTTGAAATCGTAGAAGGCGATCGCGGCCCACAAGCTGCTAATATCGTTAAATTATAAAGCAAATTAAAGTTTTATAATATAGAAACAGAAACCCTGATTGCAATATGTAGTCAGGGTTTTTTTGTTGATAGAAAAAATATTTTCAAAAAATTGATTTCCAAAAATTCAGCACTTTTTAAACTGCTGAATCCGTAATAAAAATTATCTTTGAGTTAAATTTTAAAGCAGATAAAAAATATGGATTTATATAGAAAGGTTTTTAATATGAACAAAAAAGAGATAATCAACTTAGCTGTAATTGCACATGTCGATGCAGGAAAATCAACCCTGGTGGATGCTTTTTTAAACCAGAGTGGAGTTTTTAGGGAAAATGAAGAAGTTGTTGACTGTGTAATGGATAGTAATGATTTAGAGAGAGAAAGAGGAATTACCATTTATTCTAAAAATTGTGCCATAGAATATAATGGTGTAAAAATAAATATTGTTGATACTCCGGGTCATGCTGATTTTTCTTCAGAAGTAGAACGGGTCATTAAAGCTGTTGATTCTGCTATTTTGATTGTAGATGCTTCTGAAGGGCCTATGCCTCAAACGAGATTTGTGCTAAAAAAATCACTGGAAAAGGGTATTAAACCGATTGTATTCATTAATAAAATAGATAAAAATAATGAGCGCGCAGAAGAAGTTAAAGATGAAATTCTTGATCTATTTATAGAATTAGCTGCAGATGATGAGCAGTTAGAATTTCCAGTTATATATGGCATTGCTGTTGAAGGAAAGGCATTTTATGATCTTGAAAAAGAAAGTGATGATTTGACTCCTCTTTTTGAAACAATTATTGATAATATAAATGCCTATCCAGATTATGATGATAAGCCTTTACAGATGCAGGTTTATGATCTTGCTTATGATAATTATTTAGGAAGAATAGGAATAGGTAGGATATATCAGGGCAGTATTGAAGATGGTCAGCAGGTTGATATTTCTAAAAGAGACGGATCTATCAAAAGAGGGAAAATTACAAAACTATCTGTGTATGAAGGGCTCAATCAGAATGCTGTTGATAAAGCTTACAGTGGAGATATTATATCAGTAGCAGGTATTCCGGATATATCTATTGGTGAGACTATATGTGAGATTAATAATGTAATTCCCATGCCGATGATAGAAATTGCTGAACCTACACTAGCTATGTATTTTCTAGTTAATGATTCTCCATTTGCCGGTCAGGAAGGAGAATACCTGACAACCCGTCACCTTAAGGCAAGGTTGGAAAGAGAGCTTGAAGTAAATGTTGGGCTCAGGGTAGAAAAAGCAGAAAATGCAGAGGCTTTTAAAGTTTCAGGTAGAGGAGAACTTCACCTTTCAATACTGCTGGAAAATATGAGAAGAGAAGGATATGAAGTTTCTGTTTCTAAACCTGAGGTTTTGATGAAAACTGTAGATGGAAGAAAAAATGAACCTATAGAAAGAGTTATTCTGGAGCTGCCTGAAAAATATTCAGGAACTATAATTAATAAGCTCAATCAGAGAAAAGGTTTAATGCAGTCAATGCTGCCGGAAAACGATTATGTTAGGTTAGAATATATGGTGCCGACCAGAGGTTTAATTGGTTTTCGCAGTGAATTTATAAACGATACTCGAGGTGAAGGAACTTTAATTAGATCTTTTGCCAGATATGAGCCTTACAAAGGGGAAGTGCCGCAGCGTCAGAATGGTGTTTTAATTTCCAATCAAAAAGGAACTGCAATGGGTTATGCTCTTTCCAGTCTTGAAGAAAGAGGAGAAATGTTTGTTGAGCCAGGGATAGCTGTCTATGAGGGTATGATTATTGGCCTTCACAACAGAGATAATGATTTAACTGTAAATCCATGCAAAAATAAGAAATTAACCAATATGAGAGCTTCTGGTTCTGATGATAATATCAATCTTGCACCGGCTAAAAAGTTTACACTTGAGACTGCTCTAGAATTTATTGATGATGATGAGTTAGTTGAAATTACTCCGGAAGCAATAAGGTTGAGAAAAAAGATACTCAATGAAAAGATGCGTTTAAGAGACAGTAAATAGTTTTTAAAACAGCAGATAGAGCAAAAAATTATAATTAAATAGATTATTTGATAAAGATAATACAGGTAGTTTAAAACTGCCTGTTTTTTTTATCCAGACTGTAAACAAAAGAAAGAATTTCAGCTATTACACGATATAGATCTTCAGGAATTTCTTCGCCAATATCCAGTTTAGCCAGCACTTCCACAATATCTGAGTCATTTTTGATAGGAATATTTTCTTCTCGTGCTTTTTTTAAAATTTTTTCTGCTATACTGCCTTTACCACTGGCAATTATTTTTGGCGCTCTATCTTTGTTTTTATTGTATTTTAGAGCAACTGATTTTTTGTTTTTTATGCTTTTTTCAGCTGTATCATTATCCGAATTTTTATCCAAATTATTTTCAGAAGACATTTTTTTAGCTCCTTTAATCTAAATGATAGATTTTTCTCCATAAACCAGAATAGCTATTCCGATGAATATTCCGGCATTTTAACAAATTAAAATAGCTGGAGTCAGATTTTAACATCAATATGTGTATATTTTTTTTCCATAAATTGACTGTCATTTAATTCATTTAATACAAGCTCATTATAAAATCTATTGCTTTCAATTTTCTTATCTGTGTCTACTAAAATATTAATATTTAAATTTTCTAAATGATAATCAATTTTTTTTAAGCTGTTTTTTAAAAGTTCTAGATTGGAATCGATTATTTCAGCAGCAGTTTCTGATTCTGTAAAAAATTCTCCGTCTATTGTACTTCCTTCAATGCTGATATTACTCTGAATAAAGCCCAAATTTTCCAGCTCAATAATAAAAGTTATTTTAAAAGCGTTTTTAGAATCTACTTCAGTTTTATTTTCTTTTGAATCTTCTATTTTTAAATAAAGGGGTTTAAGATTTTCGTTATCCGCTGTCTGTACAGGTATTTCCAGTGCCAGAAGGGCAGGATTAAGTTCCTGATTATTTTGCAGATTAATTATTTTTTCTCCCAGAATTATGTCAGCTGCAGTTTTTTCTTCTCCTCCCTGGTTGCTAATTTTATTTAAAAGAGAAAAAATTTCTCCCTTTTTTTCCGATATAACTTTTAGCTGTTCAGCAATATGACCAGGTGTATTATTTAATTTTATACCGAGATCATTTTTGCTGATTGGATTTTTTAGATTTTCATTAGAAGTGCTCAATATTTCATCTTTAATATCTGTACTTTCTGCTGAGAAAGAGATGTTTTGCTGTGAGAATTTTTCCATAATTATTTTTGTTAAATTTTCTGTTAGTGGTATATTGTTTTTTTCCATAAATAAAAGTGATTTGACAGCAAGCAGTTTTTCTTCACCATCAAAGTTATTATTATTTATTAAATTGCTAAGAAAGTTAATTGTTTTGTTTTTAAAATCACTGTTTATTTTATTCCAGCTGGAAAGAATCATATTTTTTGTTTCTGCTTCCAGCCGGCTGATCGAATCTGCTAATTTGGGATTTGTGTTTTTAATATTTTTTAGTAAGGTCTCTATCTGATTAGAATTGTAGCTTTGTTTTGAAGAAATATTTTCATTTTGAATCGACCTTTGGTCGGTAATTTCTGTATTAATATTTTTAAAGATAGATAAAAGTTTCTGTGAATCAATATGAGAAAGCAGATTTTCTGTGTTTTCACTGTTTAATAAAGAGGGGTTGTTTAAAAGATTGCTAAAAAGGCTGCTTAAATTTCTTTTTTGAGAAAAAATTGACTTTAGAGCATTAATTATATTATCAGAATATGGGAGATCGCTCTTTTCTAAAAAGGCAAAAGCTTTAATAACAGAAAGTGTTTCACCTTTACCATCTGCAGGATTTTGGGTAAGATAATTCAGCAGATTCTGCACTGTTTCTTCATTTAAAGGCATTTCCAGTTTGGCCCAGCTGTTTAAAAGCATATTCTGACTTTCATCTTCAAGCGAAGCCAGCAGACGGAAGATTTCTGGTAGAAGCTGGGTTTCTGCAGTTTTTGTTTTACCTTCATCTGTTGTTATATTATCTGTGTTTAATGCCTGCTTTAATATACCTATATCCACTTTTCTGATTGGCTGTAAAGACCCTAAATCCATAATTTTCACCCTGTAATAGAATAT
This sequence comes from uncultured Halanaerobium sp., assembly GCA_964559325.1. Taxonomy (GTDB): domain Bacteria; phylum Bacillota; class Halanaerobiia; order Halanaerobiales; family Halanaerobiaceae; genus QPJE01. The sequence continues at coordinate 4,245 of CAZLIW010000188.1, forward strand.
TATAAAAAATAAACTTATACTTTAAACTTTCGCGATATTTTGTTGAAATCCTTTGTCAATGTTGTATACTAATAAAGAGAAAGGTAAATTAGGCGGGAGGTAATAATATTGCGGGGAATGGTACATGTATATACAGGTAGTGGTAAAGG
>CAZLIW010000189.1:0-4375 GCA_964559325.1 uncultured Halanaerobium sp.
AGCTTGTATATTTTATCACCCGGTTTATAGTGAGGAACGACCTCTTTAGAAACACTATCTTTAGACAAGATAATACCTCCTAACATGTTTAAAATTAAACTATAAATACAAATAATAAAATTTAAATATTACAATAATCGACGTCAGACCGCAAAAATTTACAAGAATTATTTATTATGATATAATTTAATCTAGTAAAGTATTTAGGAGAGAGTACTGCAATATTTTAAGTTCGAAATTTTTAATAATTTTTTACCTCGCCCCTCCTTTCTTGACTGTTTTAAAATTATATGTTTTATATAATAATAATTTCACTTCAATTACAATTATATTGTTTTTTACAAACATTGTCAAGCATTATTCAAACTAAAAATCTTAATATGGAAACGGGGAATAATAATGGTAAGAAAAACTGTTGTGAAAAATATTAAGAAGCTTAGAAAAGAGTATAATTTGACACAACAACAGCTGGCAGAAAAAATTGGTGTCGGCCGATCCACAATTGCTTTAGTAGAAAGTGGAAGAACAAATCCAACCGAACATTTTCTGCACAGTATTTCCAGAGAATTGGGAATAAGACTGGAGTGGATAAAAACATCCCAGGGAAAAATGCATAAAGACGACAGACAGATTGTAAAAGAATGTATTGATATTATTGGTGATTTCAAAAATGCTGAAACAGCTTTTTTGAAAGTTTTGGCAGAACATTTTCAAACAAAAGAATCTTTTGATTATGATTTTTATTCTTCTATAATTCAGCTTAAGAAAAGTTACGAAAATGAAGATAGAAATACTAAAGGTTATATTTCTATACTGCTTAAAAAAACATTTTCCGATTACATAGAATAAAACTTAAAACTCCCCTTTTAAAGGGGAGTTCAACATTATTATATCTATTGTTCACTGTCATCTTTACTGCTGAGTCTTTCCAGTTTAATTTTAACATTTTTAAGATGTCGGTACATCAAAACAGATGCTTTTTTGCTGTCCTGATTCTTAATTGCGTCCAGTATTGTTCTGTGTTCTTCTACTTTTTTTCTAATTCTAAGAGGAAAAAAAGTTTCATTAATCTCATGACTTTTTTTAGAAACTTCAGAAGTATAGTCTATAAGAAAATTCAAAGTTTCCTCAAGAACTTTATTTTGAGAAGCTTTGGCAAGCATACGATGAAAATGAAGATCTGCCTCATTATTTTTGCTCGTATTGTTATTTTCTATTTCATCAACAATATTTTCCAGCATATTAAGCTGTTTTTCAGTTCTTCTTTCTGCTGCCAGTTTGGCAATAGAAGGTTCTATTACCATCCTTGCCTCCACCACTTCTGAAGCATTGAGACTATCATTACTAATATTATGCTTGTTTATATATCCTTCAAATACCTTTGAAGACATATCGGCTATATATGTTCCATCTCCTCTTTTGGAAACAAGGAATCCAAGCATTTCAAGCAGTTTAATTGCTTCCCTGATGCTGTTTCTGCTGACATCAAATAAATCAGTCATCTTTCTTTCAGAAGGTATTTTATCTCCCGGTTTTAAATTACCTGATACTATTAATTTAAATATCTGATCAATTATCTGATCTGATATTCGTTCTTTTTTAACGGGTTTTAAATTCATTTAACCACCCCATAATTAATTACTGGTTCTACCAGTAGTTAATTATATTATCTAATTCTTATTTAGTCAAATTATCTTTTTTTTGATTTAAAACAATTTCGGCTGCCTGAGACATATATGCCTCTATTCCAATATCCTTGATCATTTTTACAACATTAATAACTTCCGCATGTTTTCTTTCAATATGTTTGTTAGTAGACTCAACTAATCTTTCCGCCTCTGCCCGAAAACCATTTAAATACCAGGTTTTATCAATAGAATCCAAAACTGTATCTGTTATGTTAAAATGATCAGTTGTTTTTAACAATTCTACAAGCAGAGCCTCTGTTCCTTTAGTATATATACTTCGACATAATTTTGATGCAGAAGCCTGTCCTGCCTTATCACCTATAACTTCAATATTCATACCTAATTTTTTTAAATCTTTACTAATTTCCATACTTTTTTTGCCACTCAAAAAAATTGGAACTTTATGTTTGAAATTAATAACAGAACCCATGATGGCACCATCAATAAAATTAATCCCATTATTGTACGCAATCTGAGATGCTTTTTCCATATCATCTGGAAAACTGGCTGAAAGCTCAATAAATATTTTTTTGCTATCTAATAATGGTATAAATTCTTTTGCAACTACCAGAGAAACTGAACAGGGAACAAGAGAAAATAATATATCAACATTTTTCAAAAATTCTTTTTTATTATCAAACAAATTCACCTTAAGTTCTTCTGCTTTTTCTAAATATTTATTATACTGAAGATCATAAGCAGAGACTAAACTACCTTCTTCTCTAAAACCACCAGCAACTGCCTGTCCTGCTTCTCCAAATCCTATTATACCAATTTTATCTGCCATCATGAATTCTCACCTTCTATTAAAATTTTATCCGATAACATTACCTTCTTCTATTACAACCTGACCATCAAATTTGATTGTAGGATTTGCCATCATTACATCATAATGTATATCTGCCTTTACATCTCCACCTAAATTATGACTTGTTCCAATACCAATATGTGAACTTCCATAAACACCATGATCATTAAGCATTATACCATTAAAGTCTTTTATTAATGGATTAAGTCCAATAGCAATCTGAGCTATATTCAAAACCCCTTCATCCCCAATACTTTTGAGAAGATCATCTAAAAATTTAGCATCTTTCCCCCCAGAAATACTCTGTATTGCACCATTTTCTATTTCCATTATAATTGGAGCATCAACTACACCTATTCCAAAATTAGAAACTGCACCATCAACCACAACAGTACCATTAGCACTGTGTTCTGCAGGAGAAATATTTGCTTCAATATTTGTTAGAGATGAGTACATTCCTGGTTCATCGACAATACAGGCATGTGAATTGCCTTTTCTACCCTTAAGAGAAGCTGTAAAGTCTGTTCCTCCAGGCGAAGTAATGTGAATAGTTTCTGAATTGGTAAAATAATCGCCAAATCTTAAACAAACAGGGCGCTCTTTAACAAAATCAGCATTTATTCCACCTTCATACATTTGCTCTTCTACAAATGCAGACATTGCCAAAGCTCTGGCACCATTATCTAAAGCTTTATGAACAGCTTCAGAATGAGATATTGATTTAGCTACCGGCATTATAATTACATCTGCATCCAACATTGCATTAAATATCATAGAAGGTGGTTCCTGTCCATCATATTCATTTGGCATCATAACTGCTGTAACAGGCTCAATATCTCTGTTGAGCATCACCCCTGTTAAAATTTTAGCTATATCAATTCTTTCAGGATCAGTAATAATTAACACCTTTTCCCCTTTTTTTACAGTTGCACATGTGTAAACAATTTTTTCTGCATTTTGCATCATTAAAACTTCTTTGCCTCTCATAAAAAAACCTCCCTTTAATTATCTTGCTTTGCCTGACGGTGATGTTTAAGTGTTTTAGTAATAAATGGCCATAATATTGATAATAAAGCTAGACCAAGGAAAATAGCTGAAAATGGTCTCTCGAAAAATATTAGATAATTGCGATCATAAATTGTCATTGCTCTTCTAAATGATACTTCGATTAAACCTCCGAGCACTAATCCCAGAACTATTGGAGCTGGAGAAAATCCGACTTTTTTAATAATAAATCCTATCAATCCTGCAACAATCATAATCCAGACATCAGCAACATTATTGCCCAGTGAATAAGAACCAATAATACATAAAACCATAACAATTGGATTTAATATATAAATTGGAATTTTTGTTACCTGAGCAAAAACTTTTGCTCCACCTAAACCCACAACTAAAAATAAAATATTTGCAAGTCCCATTGCTACGAAAATAGAATAAACAAATTTGGGCTGAGTTGCAAAAAGAAGCGGGCCAGGCTGTAATCCCTGTATCATTAATCCCCCTAGAATAACAGCAGTAGTTGAACTACCGGGTATACCTAAAGTTAATGTAGGAACCATCGCTCCACCTGTAGCAGCATTATTCGCTGTTTCTGGTGCTGCAACACCTTCTAGAAGTCCTGTACCAAATTTTTCTGGATGTTTAGACCATCTTTTTGCTTCATTATAACCAATAAAAGAAGCAACAGTACCACCTTCTGCTGGCAAAATACCAACAAAAGTACCAATAAATGCTGAACGAATAATACTCCATTTTAACGGCCATAATTCACTAAAACTGGGCAACAAACCAGCAATTTCTGTATTAGTCTCACTCTTAATATATGTCTGAGCCTGACGTAATACTTCAGCAAAAGCAAATAATCCTATCATTACAG
>CAZLIW010000190.1:0-4362 GCA_964559325.1 uncultured Halanaerobium sp.
TGACTCCTGGTCTTACTGCTGATGATGTAGAAGAAATGGACAACATAGAAAAAGTTCCGATGCTTTTTTTAGGTGGAAGAAAAAATATAAATGATAAATGGACGGCAGAGGTTAGATATGAATATATTTTTGGAACTGTAGAAGGATCTGTTGATAAAACTGATTATAGTGGAGAAATCGATGTTAAATTACACGGAATAGTTGGTATGGCAGATTATAAACTTAATGAAAACTGGACAGTTGGTGGAGGTATAGGATTTTATAATGGTACCAAAACAAAAGATTTTGAAGGAGCTCTTTTAGCAGATGCTTCACCCAAAACTCCGGATTACAAAGAATTTGATCTGGATGGAATAAGCTACAGACTTGGTGTAGGTTACGAAAAAGACCTTACTGCAAACTGGGGCTTTAATGGTGGAATAGATTATCTGTATATGGAAATTGATGATGAAGAAGAAGGAGATGTATACAGTAAGGGCTTTTCTTATAATTTAGGATTAGTTTATAACTTTTAATCTAAATGAAATTTAACATATTACATTAAGATACTGTTGATTATATCAATATAACCGGTAATAAGCAGGATGCCGAATATGATAAGCAGTATTCCTGTAACTTTATTTATTACCGGTAGATAGCGGTTCAGTTTTTTAAACCTGGGCAAAAAATAATCCATAAAAACAGCTGTTAAAAAGAAAGGAACAGCAAGACCGACTGCATACCAGAAGAGGAGAAAACCACCCTGACTGATAGAACTTTTTGTACTTGCAGCAATTAATATTGACGAAAGAATTGGACCAATACATGGTGTCCAGCCTAAAGCCAGTATGGTTCCCATGGCAAATGCCCTGAGGTTGCCTGTAAAACTGGCCGGGAGATTAAATTTCTTTTCCCTGTAAAAATAGCTTATTTCTATAAGTCCGGTTAAGTGTATACCAAAGATGATAATGATCAGGCCGCCAATCTGCCTTATTATCTGCTGATTTCTTATCAGAAACTTGCCCAGAAAAGTGGCAGAAAGACCTAAAATAATGAAAATAAGGGTAAAACCTGCAATAAAGCTGAGAGCTGTTATTACAATAGACAGCTCTTTTTTCTTTTCTTTAGCTTTTGCATAATCACCTATTAGATAAGAAAGATAAGTTGGTAGAAGCGGCAGAATACAGGGAGAAAAAAATGAAAGAAGTCCGGCACCAGCTGCAACCCAAAAATTAATATCTGCTGACAAATTAATCACCTCGTAAATTATTTATTTACAAATTTTTTAGTAAGAATATAATGATAATATTAACTATATCTGAATGAACTTAAAAATTTCCAGTCCTCACAGTGAAAGTGAGTTGTGACTAAGCAATTATTGTTCGAACGAAGTGAGTTTAATTGCTTACAATGAACTTGAACGAGAAGCTGGGAATTATATTTTTGTGTGAATGAAGATATGGTTAATATAAAAACATTATTAATTACAGTTTATTAAAAATTATAATACCATTTTATTGAATATTTTGCTGTATTGTGATTAACTTAATAGATAAAATATGAGAATTAATCTTTTGTACTATTCTCTGGATAATTTTGTTTTTTTCTGTTATAATTAATTTGTAGAAATATGTTTTAAAAAGGAGGTGGGGAGAGATGAAAAAAACAGTTATATTTATAATGATTATAATTCTGCTGAGCTTTTCTTCTTGTATATTAGCCGAAGATACTGAAAAACTGGATAAAGCGGCAGAAGAGAATTTAAAAACTCTCGACCTGCCTGATGAAGAGGATAAAAATTTCTCTGATAAAGGTAGAGAAGAGCTGCTTGGTATTGCATCTATGTTTGAAAGTGATGTAAATGTTGATGAAATAGAAGTGGATACCAGTTCTTTTGATCTTACAGGAGAAACACTTATTAGAACTCCAGAAGGTTTAAATTTACTTCCCAATCTGAGGCTGGATGCAGATTATAATGAAGAGGTTGATGATGATAAACTTGAATCTCAAACAGATCTTAATCTTCAGTATACAGTTAATTCTCATACTCTGATAAGAGCCGGATATTCTCTGGCCAGCCGGGAGTGGTGGGATGTAAATGGTATTACAGTTCCGGAATCCAGCAGTATAAATAGTGAGCAGACTGAACTTGAACCTTTAGAGAGCAGAATACTGGATAATGAACCAACTTTAGGAAACAATAATGCTGTTTATAATGAAGAGTTAAACAAAAGACAGAGTCTGGGTATTGCCTATCAGACAAATGATAGAGTAACTGTTTCTGCTGACTATATCCGCAACAATGAGTTTGAAGACTATTTTGGAACTTCCACCATTTTTGGTGTAAGTTATACAGATGATCTGGGAGAGATAAGGGCCAACTTTCAGCTGGATACAGCCGATAATGTAAAACAGCAGATAACAGGTATTGAACTTGATTTTAAGGATCTTGCAACATTCAGTGCATCATATAAACTGCTTGATCCAGACCAGATAGAATCTGCACTAAATACTCAAAAAAGTTCCTGGAATATAGGTCTGGGTGTTAATTTAAATGAAGAATCTAAAGTTTCTCTTGGATATGAGGTAACAGAAAGTGAAGATGAATCTGAAGAAAAAGAATCCAACATTAAGGCAGCATTTGAAATTAAATTTTAGCAGGGAAGGTGAAGTCATTTTGAATTTTTTCAGAAAGTCATTTTTTGTTTTATTTTTAGTTTTTGTATTAAGTGTTGTAACTGCTGTATCACCGGCTTTAGCTGCAGGTATCATTCCGTTAGAACAGATTGGAGAGGTAGAAAAACTGCTTTATGGTACACCTCAGAATACACCGATGCTGAAGAGAATAGCCGATATTGAGCAGACAGTATATAGTGAAAAACAGTCAGGTTCTATTGTGGAGAGATCAGAAAAGATTATAAATGATGTGATGATAAGTTCTGAAGGTGATCCATCACTTCTCTTTTTACTAAATACAGTTGGCTGGTCTTTAAACGGCAGAGTGGAAAGAGGTACAATTGTAGAGCGACTGGAAAATCTGGAGATGATGATATCCGGCTCAAAAGGAGAAGGACCGCTCTGGGATAGGATAAAGAATTTATATAAGATAAGTATAAGTGGTAAAGAAATACCTGTTAAAAAGGTAACTGTTCCTGATGATCAGCTGATAAGAATAAAACTGCTTGAGAGTATAGATTCCGGTCAATCTTATGCAGGTCAGCTTATTCCTTATGAAGTAGTAAATGATATTACTATAGAAGACAGCCTTGTAATTCCATCAGGAATAAAAGGAAATCTACAGGTATCTGAAATAGAATCAGCCGGTAAAATGGGTAAAGATGGTGATATAAAAATAAGTTTTAAAGATCTTATGCAGCTGGATGGAAGTTATCTTTCTGTTGAGTTAAATGAAGAGGCACAGGAAGAAAACAAATCACAAAAACTTGCTATTGGGGCCAGTTTGCTGGGAACAGCACTCTTTGGACTCCCCGGAGTAGTTGTCGGTTATTTTGTAGAAGGTGAAGAAGAAAAAATTCCAGCTGGTTCAGAATTTTATATACAGAGCAACGGCAGCCAGGAATCATTTGGCCTCCTCGTAAATAATAACTAGACTAAAAAACCTGTCCGGGGAAACTGCGGGCGGGTTTATTTTTTTAAATAATAAAACTTGATTTTAGAGCTGAAATGGGAGAAATAAACTTTATGAATCTATCGAAAAATGTAATTAAAAATACAGCTTATATAATAATTATTATTACAGCCCTGCTTATTTTTTTAAGCAGCAGTGTGCTGGCAGAAGAAGGTTATACAGTAAACGGTGATGAAATAATTTTTTCACAGCAGGAAGCAGAGATAATTATCAGCGGGAATGCGGTTTTTTCCTCTCAAGAATTTTCAATACAGTCAGAGCGGCTTGAAGTTAATTCTGAAAATAACACCGTTGTTTCACCAGAAAAAGTTGTGCTCACCTCTGGCAGCCAGAAAGTTACAGGGGAAAGTATGGAGTACAATTATGAAAAAGAAAATGGGACAATTTATGGAGCAAAAAGCAGTCTGGGGGAGCTTAATTTCGGCAGTAAAATAATAAATATAACTGCTGTATCACCCCTGGAACTTAATATGACAGATGGAGAATTTACACCATGTATTAGAGAAGAACCCCACTACCACTTTAAAGCAAAAGAAATAAAGGTACATCCGGATAAAAAAATTACAATTCACCATATAGTTCCATATATAGGGAAAGTACCTGTCTTTTATCTGCCCTATTATGCGGCAGAATATGATCCTTCAGATGGAGAAGATATGGTTAAAGATGCAATGCCCGTACCTCAGATTGGGTATGAATCAGGTAAAGGTATAACAGTGGAGTTTTCTTATCCA
>CAZLIW010000191.1:0-3885 GCA_964559325.1 uncultured Halanaerobium sp.
AAACTATGAAAGAAGTATTATCGCAGCCTGTAAATTTAATAAGGTCATCTTTGATAGGTTCTTTAATCGGAGCGATTCCTGGTGCTGGAGCCAGTATCTCCAACATTCTTGCCTATGACCAGGCCAAAAAAGGATCAAAACATCCAGAACTTTTTGGTACAGGTATTGCAGATGGAATTATTGCATCTGAAGCTGGAAATAACTCTACAGCAGGTGGAGGTTTAATTCCAATGATCGCTCTTGGTATCCCAGGGAGTGCGGTTAGTGCGGTAATGCTGGCAGCTCTACAGCTGCACGGTATTAATCCAGGACCTATGCTGATAAGGAATAATCCGGATATTGTTGGGACAATATTTGTCGGATTTTTTGTTGCTACATTTTTTATGCTTGTCATTCAGTTTTTTGGAGCAAGGTTGTTTTTAAAGATAACAAAAATTCCTAAATATATTTTAGTTCCTACAGTTATGGCATTATGTGTGATCGGCTCATATCTATTAAATAACAGATATTCTGATCTTTATATCTTATTTGCAATGGGACTTGTCGGTTATTTTCTTAAAAAATATAATTTTGCACTGGCACCGGTTATTCTGGGAGTTATATTAGGACCAATTGCAGAAACAAATTTAAGAAGAGCCATGATGACAAGTTCAGACTGGACTTTATTTTTTACAAGGCCAATTTCACTTGGATTTTTAGTATTGGGCGTTATATCGATTGGTTATGCTTACTGGCAGAATAATAAAATGAAGAAAAATAAAGCAGAATCTTAAAAGATGAATTTAAGCTGGAAATTAAATATTTTGAATCAATTAACCACACTTTGATCAACAGGTGTGGTTTTTTCTTGAATAATTTTAGAAAAAGAAATAAAATGAATTTAAATTAAGCTGTATAAATCTTTAAAGGGATATAGTTTTCCATCTAGAATTATAGTATCAGAGTTAAATATGTTTGAAATTTTTTTGATTTGCCCGGGAGGAATTAAAATATGACTGAAGAGATTACTTTTGCTCTGGATATTGGAACAAGAACTATTATTGGACTGCTGGTAAAAAAAGAAAAAAAAGAATATAAAATTATAAATTCAGCTGTTAGTGAACATCAGACAAGGGCTATGCTTGATGGTCAGATTCACAATGTTGCTGAAGTTGCTGCAGAGGTAAGGAAAGTACAAGAAGATCTGGAAAATAAATCAGGCATTACCTTAAATAAAGCAGCTGTTGCTGCAGCCGGCCGTGCTCTAAAAACAGTTTCGGAAAGCTCTGAAATTGATCTGGGAAAAAGCAGATATATTAAAAATGGAGATGTTAATCGGTTGGAAATATTAGCAATTCAGGCTGCACAGAAAAGTTTAAAAAGATCAGATAAAAAAGAAGATTTCAACTTAAATTATCATTTTGTAGGTTACAGTGTCAGCAGTTATTATTTAGATAATATGGAAATAGGAAGTCTGGTGGGTCAGCGTGGAAAAAATTTGCGGGTAGATCTTGTGGCCACCTTTTTACCCAGAGTAGTAATAGATTCTCTGCTGTCTGTTATTAGCAGAGTTGGTCTGGAGATCGATCACCTTACACTTGAGCCTATTGCTGCTTCTCAGGTAGTAATTCCAGAATCCATGAGCAGTTTTAATCTGGCTCTTGTCGATATTGGTGCTGGAACTTCTGATATAGCTGTAACAAAAAGTGGTTCAATTATTGGCTATGATATGGTGCCAACTGCAGGTGATGAGATAACAGAAAAAATATCCGAAGAATTTTTGATAGATTATAATTCTGCTGAAAAAATAAAATGCAGTTATAGTGAAAGTGAAATTTTAAAAAGCAGAACGATTCTTGGTGAAGAAATTGAAATTAGGAGAGAAGATATAAAAAAAGCAGTTGAACCTGAACTGGATGATTTAACACAGTCAATTGCGGCCAGTATTTTGAAGATTAATAAAACACCTCCTCAGGCTGTTATATTTATAGGTGGAGGTAGTTTGACTCCTGAACTAAAAAATAAATTTGCAGAGAAAATTGATTTAATAGAAAGCCGAATTGGGATCAGGCAGAAAGATGATCTTGATAATGTAGTAGGTGAGATTGATAATATCAATTCCGCACAGACACTGACACCGATCGGAATTGCAGTAACTGCTCGTGAAACAAAAAATAGGGCTGTTTTTATTGATGTTTCTGTAAATAATGAGCCGATAAATCTACTCAGCATATCTAAACCAACAGTAGCTGATGCTCTACTTGCTGCAGATATAGATATAGAAAAATTAGCCGCATCTCCAGGTATGGGACTGACATGTACTGTAAATGGTAAAATGAAAGTAATAAAGGGAGAATTCGGACACTCCGGGAAACTACTCATTAATGACAAAGAAGCTGAGTTTGATACAGAATTAAATGCTGGAGATAGTATTATATGTGAACCGGCTAAACCGGGTAGAAATGCGGAAGCATTGGTAAAGGATGTTATTCCAGAAAAAGATATTGTTAATTATAACTTGTATTTAAACGGCAGCAAAAATCGTGTTGGTACAGAAATCTATCAGAATAATAAACTGCTCAGTCCTGATAGCAGTCTTATAGATGGTTCAGAAATAAACTACACAGTTCCCAGGACAATTAGAGATGTACTGTCTCAAATTCTCGAAATACCCGGTAAAAAGTTGGATAATAAAAAATTCAGTTTTTGTTTTAATGGGAAAAAAGAAGAAATAACTGATTCTTTTTATATAATTAAAGAAAATGGCAGAGAGATTGATCCAGACAGAAAAATGGAAGATAATCTTTACCTGGAAATTGAAGAAAAAAACACTTTAGGACTGACAGCTGCTGAATTTCTAAAATCTAAAGGTCATAAAAATATAAACTTTGTTTTTAACGGCAGCAGGTTAAATATCCCGGATAAAATCTGGAATCTGTCAGTAAATGGAGAGGAAAAAGATCTTCACTATAAAATAAAAGAAGGAGACCAAATAGAGTCTGAATCCAAACCGCTTAAAATTAGAGGAGTTTTTGAATATATAAATTATAATATATCCAAATCCATGCAGGAAAACTTAATAATTGAAATAAATGGGAGTAAAGCGGATTTGTCAGCTCAAATAACTGAAGGAGATAAGCTTTATATTGCTCCTGATAAAAAATAAATTTTTAAAATTTAATCTGATTTAATATAGGAGGCAGAGATGTTTTATCCACTAAAATTTGATCATAAATATGTTGCTAAGATCTGGGGGGGTAGAAAATTAAAAAATTATAGAGATGACCTTCCTGAGGGTGATATTGGTGAGAGCTGGGATATATCAGCTTATAATGATAAAGTAAGCGTTGTAAAAAATGGGAAATTGGCAGGTAAAAATCTTAAAGAACTCTGTGATATGTTTCCGGTTCAGATGCTGGGAGAAGAGTTGAAAAAAAGTGAGTTTCCACTTTTAATAAAAATTATTGATGCACAGTCCAAACTTTCTATTCAGGTTCATCCTGATGAAGACTCTGCAGAAGGTAATGATAATTTATCAGCGAAAAATGAAGCCTGGTATGTTATTGATGCTGAACCTGGATCTTATTTAATTGTTGGAACAAAAGACTGTTCTAAAAATGAATTTAAAAAAGCAGTAGAAAATAATGAAATTAATGATTATGTTAATAAAATCAGAGTAAAAAAAGGCGATGTTTTTTTTGTTAAAGCAGGACTTCTGCATACAATTGGACCGGGTGTACTTCTGGCAGAAGTGCAGCAGAGTAGTGATACAACTTATAGAGTGTATGATTATGGACGGGATAGGAAACTTCACCTTGATAAAGCTTTAGAAGTAATTGATTTTGGGATTCAAACTGAAAGAAGAAAAGGACTTAAAGTCGATCCTTTTTTCATATCCTTTGTAGA
>CAZLIW010000191.1:3895-4362 GCA_964559325.1 uncultured Halanaerobium sp.
AAACAAAAGATTTGCACTGGATATGCTAGAAATAAACAGCAGCTACAGCAGTTCCGGGAGCAGGGACCGTTTTCTTATTTATACAGCTGTAAAAGGTAGTGGGACAATAAGCTGGGATGATAAGTCTCTAGACCTAAAAGAAACTGATAGTATTTTAATACCTGCCTATGCGGGAGAATACAGCATAACAGGTGAGCTGACATTATTGAGAAGTTATGTGCCGGATCTAAAGAAGACAGAGGCAGATATTTTGGGTATTATTGAATAGTTAATGACTTTAGCTGTGTTAATAAACTTTTTGTAATAAAGTTTTATATACAGATATAAAAATAAATGAAATTCCTCCAAAATTCATTTTAAAGCTGCAAAAAGGGAGTTTCGTCAAAAATAAATTTTTAGATTCATTTAGTTAAGATTTATATACTACAAATTTAAATATTTTCTAATTTCTTTTTTGGCATAATTCT
>CAZLIW010000192.1:0-4358 GCA_964559325.1 uncultured Halanaerobium sp.
AACTGCCTTTTCCAGGCCTTCTAAAATATGAAATCTATCTTCAGCTTTATCTAAATTGTATTTTGTATAATTGCGGATCACTTCTTTTCTGAAATCTATAAAATGTGAGAGCATTTTCAGCAGACCCATTACTACTGGTTTGTTGTCAAGCAGAGAAAGTAGATTAATTCTAAAACTACCCTGCAGTGATGTGTATTTATAGAGCCTATTTAATATTAAATCTGTATCTGCACCAGATTTCAGTTCAATAACTATTCTTATTCCACTTTTGTCTGATTCATCCCGAAGATCAGAAACTGCAGAAAGTTTATCTTTATTAACAAGATCAGCAATTTCTTCAATTAACTTTGTTTTATTAAGCTGATATGGTATTTCTGTAATAATAATCTGCTTATGTCTTCCTTTTTTTTCAATCTCAGTTTTGCCCCTAAGTATAATTTTCCCTTTTCCACTTTGATATGCCTTTTTTATTCCATCATCACCAATTATTTTTCCTCCAGTAGGAAAATCAGGGCCAGGCATATAATTACTTATAATTGTATCCAGTCTTGCATTTGGATAATCAATTATATGCAGTACAGCATCAATTACTTCAGCTAAATTGTGGGGAGGTATCGATGTACTCATACCAACAGCAATACCACTGGATCCATTTACCAGAAGGTTAGGTATTTTGGAAGGAAGCACAACAGGTTCTTTAAGGCTTCCATCAAAATTATCAGTGAAATCCACTGTATTTTCATCAATGTTTTCCAGCAGAGACTCGGCAAAATCAGTCAGCTTTGTTTCCGTATATCTCATGGCAGCAGCACTATCACCATCAATAGACCCAAAATTTCCATGTCCATCTATAAGCTGGTACCGCTGATTAAAATCCTGAGCCATTCTTACCATAGCATCATAAACGGCTGAGTCACCATGAGGATGAAACTTACCCAAAACTTCCCCAACCAATCTGGCAGATTTTTTATGAGGTCTGCTGTGCAGCAATCCAAGCTCTTTTGCCGCAAAAAGTATCCTCCTGTGTACCGGTTTTAATCCGTCTCTGACATCTGGCAGAGCTCTACCTATAATAACACTTAAAGAATAGTTTAAATAAGCATTCTTCATTTTATCTTCAATTGCTATAGGATATATTTTTTCTGACATATTATTTCTCCTCTCAACAATTATTTGCATGTTTATAATTGCTAGTATATAATATCATTTTGATGGTATCATATGCAAACATTTATTTGCAAGGTTCAGCTGGAATTTAAAACTCCTCTCTGTTATAATAATAAACATGAAGGATGGTGAGTGTTATGTCGCTTTTTACAGAAACTGATTATAATGCAGATCAAATACAGGTTTTAGAAGGTCTTGAAGCAGTAAGAAAAAGACCGGGTATGTATATTGGAAGTACAGGCATCCGCGGTTTACATCATCTAGTCTGGGAAGTAGTAGACAACAGTATAGATGAATTTTTAGCTGGATATGGTAACAAAATTAAAGTTACCATACATGAAAACAATGAAATAACCGTTGAAGATTTTGGAAGGGGTATACCAGCTGATATACATAAAGATACAGGATTACCAGCAGTACAGGTTGTTTTAACTACCCTACATGCAGGTGGAAAATTTAATAATAACAGCTATAAAGTTTCCGGTGGACTACACGGAGTAGGAATTTCAGTGGTAAATGCTTTATCAGAAAAATTGATACTTACAACCCACTGGAAAGGAAATAAATATCAGCAGACTTTTAAAAAAGGACTGGCAGCTAATAAATTAAAAAAACTTGGTAAAACAGATAAAAGTGGAACAGTTATTCGCTTTAAACCTGATCCGGAAATTTTTCCTTCCACAGAATTTAAATTCGAAAATTTGTCCCACCGACTGCAGGAATCCGCCTATTTAAATAAAGAACTGACACTTATGCTAATAGATGAACGTGGTGAAGAGACAAGAAAAAAGATCTTTCAGTATGATGGAGGAATAAAAGCTTTTGTACAGTATCTCAATAAAGACAGAAATCTTATTCATGATAATATAGTATATATCCAGGCAGATCCAGATGAATATTCTATAGAAGTAGCTTTTCAATACAATGACGGCTATAACGAAAGAATTTATTCTTATGCCAATAATATTAACACAATAGATGGAGGTTATCATTTAACAGGTTTTAAAATTGCTCTAACCAGAGCACTTAACAATTTTGCCAAAAAAAATAATATGCTCCCTTCTAAAATTTCCTCATTAAAAGGAAATGATGTTAGAGAAGGAATTACTGCAGTAATTAATGTTAAACTACCTGAACCACAATTTGAAGGTCAGACAAAAACCAAATTAGGAAATAGTGAAATCAGGAGTATTGTGGAAACAGAAATATATGACTATTTAAGCCTATATTTTGATACAAACCCAGAAGTGGCTAAAGCTGTTGTGGATAAAGCAATTCAGGCCGTGAGAGCCAGAAAAGCATCAAAAAAGGCTCGTGAACTGACAAAGAGGAAAAGTGCATTAAATTCTAATTCTCTCCCCGGTAAATTAGCAGATTGTACAAGCAGAAAACCGGAAAAAAGCGAACTATTTATTGTTGAGGGAGATTCTGCCGGTGGGTCAGCCAAACAGGGTAGAAATAGATATTTCCAGGCTATTCTGCCGCTAAAAGGGAAAATACTTAATGTGGAAAGGGCAAGACTGGATAAAATTTTGAACAATAATGAAGTTGCTTCAATTATAACTGCTCTCGGAGCCGGAATTGGTGAAGAGTTTAATATCGATAAATTAAGATATCATAAAATAATAATTATGACAGATGCTGATGTTGATGGAGCTCATATAGCAACTTTGATTCTGACACTTTTTTATCGCTATATGCCTGAATTAATAGAAAATGGCTTTATTTATATAGCACAGCCGCCGCTCTATAAAATTACTGAAGGAAAAAAATCTACCTACATGTTTAGTGATAAAGAATTAAACGAGCATCGTCAAAATACAAATAAAAAATTCTCTCTGCAGCGTTATAAAGGTTTGGGAGAAATGAATCCTGAACAGCTCTGGGAAACAACTATGGATCCAGAAAAAAGAGTTTTACAAAAAGTAGAAATAGATGATGATATCGAGGCTGACAGTATTTTTACCCGCCTGATGGGAGCTAATGCTTCTCTGAGAAAAGAATTTATATTTAATAATGCAGAAATGGCTGATGAGTTAGATATTTAAATTACGGTGGTGGTTTTTTGCAGAATGGATATAAAAATCTATATAAAAAAATATTAATAGCAGTAATTTTGGGAATTACAGTAGGATGTATAGCTCTAATATACAACAAATTCCTTGATTATATAATATTAAAAATTTTATATTTGAATAATATTCAATCTCTTACATTTCGTATAATTTCTATATTTTTACCTGCCCTGGGTGGCCTTATAGTCGGATATCTAATTAAATATGGAAGTATTACAGCAAAAGGGCATGGTATACCGGCTATACTGGCTTCAATTAAAAACCGGGAAAGACATCTGACATATAAAGATCTTTTAACTGAGGGTTTTGCCTCAGCAGTTACTATTTCTTCTGGCGGTTCAGCAGGAAGGATAGGACCAATTGTAGAGATTGGTGCAGGAATAGGTGATTTAATAGGTTACAAATTAAACTATACCCTGTATGATTATCAGACACTGCTCGGCTGTGGTGCAGCAGCTGGAGTTGCAGGTTTATTCCATGCTCCATTAGGTGGGATTATGTTTGCAACTGAAATACTCTTCAGGAAAATAGAAAAAAATCGTCTAATTATGCTTACAATAAGCGCTATCTCAGCAGATATGATAATAATGTTAACCTCAGACAACTTATTTTTACCTAAATTAAATTTCAATATCCCTGACATCCATTTTGGATTTATATCTATATTTATAGGTATTTTTGCAGCTGTTCCAGGTGTTTTGTTTACTGGTTCTCTAAAATTAAGTGAAGGTTTTTTTTCAAAATTAAAATTTGCAGAAACATTAAAACCAGCTGTAGGCGGTCTGACAGTAGGTATTACAGCACTTTTTATTCCGGATATACTTGGTTCTGGAAGTAGAGTAATTGTTCAGCTCTACAAAAATCCGGACTATTTAATAAGAGGACTTATATTGGTAATGATGTTTAAAATAATTGCTACAGCATTAACACTCGGCTCAGGTGGATCAGGAGGAATTTTTTCCCCATCACTGCTGATTGGTTTAACATATGGACTGCTGATGGGGAAAATTATAAACATTATTTTCCCATTTTTAAGTATATCACTCCAGTTATATGCTCTTGTAGGTATGACATCAGTTTTGAGTGCAGTGATAAGGGCTCCTCTTACTTCAGCCT
>CAZLIW010000193.1:0-4345 GCA_964559325.1 uncultured Halanaerobium sp.
TCTAAAATATTTGTCTGATATCAATTTATATATATGTGACAGGTAAAATATTCAATTAAATACTGCAAACAATATGCAAACAATATAAGCAAATATTTAATTTAATTGGAAAAATGAAACACTAAAATATTAAAAAATCCCCCTTCAGCAAAACAGATCTCTCTGCCTGATTAAGGAGGATTGTATGGTCGATTATAAATTAGCTTTAAATGCAAAATCTGCTTAGCTATAGATATAATCTCTTGTTAAAGGAAGATCTATATTTTTACCTCTGGAAAACAGCAGCTGATGAACTGCAGTATCACCATATCTAAATGCAGCAATTGAACCCATCAAAAACAGCCTCCACATTCTTACAAATTCATCATCAAATTTTTCTCTAACCTGATCAGTAATTTCCTCATAATTTTTCAGCCACTTTTCCAGAGTAAGTGCATAATGAAAACCTATGTTTTCTGCATCAAGCAGGTGAAAAGACTGCTCTCCCAGATGCCAGACAATTTCTCTTAAAGACGGTATATATCCCCAGGGAAAGATATATTTTTGTATCCAGGGATGGGTTGGATCTTCTGTCAGATGGGTAATACTATGTAGTAAAGATAATCCACCTTTTTTGAGCATAGATTTTACAGCCGAAAAATATTCTTCAATATAATCTTTACCTACATGTTCAAACATACCCACACTCACTATTTTGTCAAATTGTTCTCCTTCTTCTGCCAATTTGCGGTAATCTTTCTTTATAATTTTAACTTTATCTGAAAGACCTTTTTGCTTGATTTTCTCACTGGCACCTTTTACCTGTTTTTCACTTAAAGTTATACCGAGTACATCTATATCATAATTTTCTGCTGCTTTGATGGCCAGTCCGCCCCAGCCACAGCCAATATCCAGCATTCTATCTCCCGATTCTATATTTAATTTTTTTAAAATATGATCCATTTTCTGCTGCTGAGCTTTTTTAAGACTGTCATCTTTATTTTTAAAATATGCACAGGAATAAGTCATCGTATTATCCTGCCAAAGTGAAAAAAAATCATTTCCTAAATCATAATGTTCCTGTACTCCTTCTGCCTGTTCTTCAACTGCAGCATCTTTTTGTACTTCCCACTGACTATATGTACCCAGATTTTCTGCCTCATCTTTTAGATTGGCTCCATTTTCTGCAGCTGTTTTGATAAGCTTTCTATATGAACCGTCAAAATCCACCTCTCCCCTCATATATGCTTCAGCAATTTCTAACTGAGGATTTTTTCTGATCCTGTTTAGAGATATTTTTTCATTTATGTAAAGTGTAAAAGCAGGTTTTCCATTAGAGCTATCATCTGTATTAAATGACTCTTCCTCTTCATCCCAGTAGACAACTTTGAACTCTTCTCCTTCCAGTCGGCTGAAAATTTTATCCAGTATTTTTTTAGTTAGCATTAAAAGCTCTCCTTTCTTTTGGCCTGTTAAATAAAAGTCAAATAGATTATTCTATACCATCTTTTGCTATATATTATAATACATACTTTTTTATAAATCAAAAAAACCCTCTTAAAGAAAAGTTTAATAAAAACTCTTCTTCAGGAGGGCCTTCAAAATTGTAAGTTTTAACATGCACTGTCTTTTTTTCTGTACATTCTCCGATCTGCTTTTCTGAACATATGATCCAGATCATCTTCATCATTTTTTACTGCAAAACCCAGAGAAATTTCTATAGGAGGATAAATTTTATGATTTTTATTATACTTTTTAAATTTTCCCTCTACTCTGCTGCAAAAATTTTTTGCAGTCAGAAAATCTGTTTCTGGAAGAAGGATAGCAAACTCATCTCCTCCAATTCTGGCAGCAATATCTTCATCTCTGCAGACAGATTTAAGCAGGTCTGCAGCTGTTCTTATGTATTCATCACCATTCTGATGACCAAAATTGTCATTTACCTCTTTAAGATTATCCAGATCTCCTACAACCAGAGTTATTGGAGTTCTGCGGGAGTTCTGCAGGCGGTCCATCTCTTCCTCAAAATATCTCCTATTGTATAATCCGGTCAGCCGGTCGTGAAATGATAGATAGCGGAGTTCATCTTCTTTTTCCTTTTTGTCTGTAATATCACTGAAAGCTATCAACACTTCTTCTATTTCTCCATCTGCCCGCTTATATGGCTTGATATCATAATCCACCCATAGCTCTTTATCCCAGATGCTTTTATAAAACATCTGATTGCTGATCTCTTTTTCTTCATTGAGAGCTTTAATTATATCAAGGTTTAATTTTTCCAGACCATTCAATTCATGAATATTAAAATTACTGCTTGCTTTTTCATCAGGAGAACCGAGCATCTGCAGAAGCTTCTCATTTATTTCCAGAATTTCTCCCTTTCTATTTGCCTTCATCAGGCCAGTTGGTGCTTCTTTAAATATTTTGCGGTATTTTTCTCTGCTTTCTCTGAGGTTTTTTTTCGTTATTTTAAGGCAGGATATATTTTGAGAAAAGCCTATAATTTTATCAACATCACCTTCATCATCCAGCAGTGGTACCAGCTTTGTCCTCCAGAATTTACTCCCCTCAGGCAGAAAAAGTTTTTCGTCATAAACTATTTCTTTCTTTTCCTGCAGACATCTTCTGTAATTACTTTCTGTTTTTTTAGCTGTTTTTTTAGAAAAAAGTTCTGCCGGTGTTTTCCCTTTCACTTTTTCTGTGGAAAGTCCTGTAATTTTTTCGTGAGCTGGATTGAGCTTCAAAAATTTAAATTTATCGCCAATTACATCAATTATAAATATGGCATCATGGCTGTGGTTAAATAATAACTCAAAATCATCACATTTCATTTTCTTTATCCTCTCTAGTCTAGAAATAATAATTATTATTAATACCATTCAAATTTTATTATACCACAACCAGAAAGTAATTTCATCAATTGAAGGATAATATTTTCTTTTTTTCATTTTCTGTTCAAAAAGAGAATCTAGCTGCAATTTCACAGTTTAATAGTATCTATTTTTTATTTTTTTTTGACCAAAGCTGCAGAAACTTCTCCTGAAATATATATTGGACATAGTACTGATTTAATCTCTACCAAACATCCTGTCCAGAATCATGGCAATTATTACAACTCCCAGTCCTGCTTCAAATCCCAGGCCTATATCTACCACATTCAGTGAGCGCAGCACAGGTTTTCCAAGACCTCCTGCACCAATCATTGCAGCGATAACTACCATAGAAAGTGACAGCATTATACATTGATTTATTCCCATCATGATAGAAGGCATTGCACCGGGCAGCTCTATTTTGAACAGTATCTGCCACCAGTCTGCTCCAAAAGCATGTCCTGCTTCTTTAAGCTCTGTATCTACCTGTTTGATGCCAAGATAGGTTAATCTAATTGGTGGTGCTATCGCAAATACAACTGTTGCTATAACACCGGACACATTACCCAGCCCAAAAAACATTAAAGCAGGAATTAAATATACAAATGGTGGTATTGTCTGCATAAAGTCCAGTATAGGTCTTGTTATCAGATCAACTGCTTTATTATGAGCCTTTAAAATCCCAACCGGAATTCCTATTACAAGTGCCACAATAACTGAAGTCATAATAGAAGCTAATGTTATAATAAGAGGTTCCCACATATTTAAATTTAAAACCAAACCCAAACCAAGAGCAACAAAAACAGATAATTTTATATTTTTCAGCTTCCAGGCCAGCAGTGAAAGTAATATTATTAAAATTAAAGGATGAGGAAAAGCCAGTATACCTTCAATATGACCTACAATATATTCTATAAATGAAGCAAAACCATTCAGTGGACCACTAAAATTATTTATTAAAAAATTCACCAGATTTTCAACCCAATTACCCAGTGGAATTTTAGTTGTTAGTAAGTTCATTAAATTGTTAATGTCGATCACCGTCCTTATTATATTTAACTGACGGTATCGTTTTAAACCTGATACCGCCAGTTTTAGTTATATTAATTATAGTAATTTAATTATTTATTTGCTCTTTAATAGCTTTACGGGCCATTCTTCCATCAGCAGTTTCTACACCATAGACCCACTGATTTACAACATCAAGATTATCTGCAATCCACTCTTCTGCTACAACTTCTGGATCTTTGCCCTGTCTTTTATAACTATCTATCCATTTATTCTGTATTGGTGCAGTAACTTTAAACTGCTTTAAGAATTTATAATAATTAGGATTTTCATCTTCATAGCCATTTCTTGCTACTGTAAATACTCTTTCCCCTTCTGCCCAGATTCCTTCTGGATCTTCAAGATATTTAAGATCAAACATTACGTTCATATAGTGAGGTTTCCAACCATTAAAGGCAATCCATTCTTCATTATTAACTGCTCTTTTA
>CAZLIW010000194.1:0-4338 GCA_964559325.1 uncultured Halanaerobium sp.
GAATTTCTCCCAATGTAGCTGACAGAATAGAGCATATAAAGAATGTTATTAAATCAGAAGAAAATAGTTTTCTGCAGACACTGGAACAGGGACTTGATATTCTGGAAAATATGGTGGCAGAGCTCAAAGAGAAGGGTAAAAATACACTTTCCGGCGCTGATGCATTCCGACTTTATGATACCTATGGATTTCCGCTTGATATTACAAGGGATCTGCTCCATGAACAGGGGCTGGCCCTGGATGAAGAGAAATTCAACGAAAAAATGGAAGAACAGCGCAAAAGAGCCAGAGAAGCCCGGGAGGAAACTTCTTTCAGCAGTGGAGAAATGGAAAAAATCTATGCTGAATTTAAGGATAAGATAACAGAAGTTGAATTTACCGGCTACAAATCTCTGTCTGAAAAAACAGAAATAATTGGACTTGTTAAGGATAATGAAATAAAAGAAAAGCTAAGTCAGGGTCAGGAAGGTGAACTGATCCTTAATAAAACACCATTTTATGCTGAAAGTGGAGGACAGATCGGTGATAAAGGTGCTGTAAAAAATGATAATTTTGAAGCTGATGTGCTTGATACCTATCAGAGAGCAGGACTTACTGTACACAGGAT
Source organism: uncultured Halanaerobium sp. (assembly GCA_964559325.1). Lineage (GTDB taxonomy): Bacteria > Bacillota > Halanaerobiia > Halanaerobiales > Halanaerobiaceae > QPJE01. The sequence goes on from CAZLIW010000194.1 coordinate 608, forward strand.
TTTTGTAAATTCAGGTGAGCTAAGTACTGGAGATGAAGTTGAAGCAGTTGTCTACAAAGATGAAAGAATGGCAACAGCACGCAACCATTCTGCAACTCATCTGCTCCATAAGGCTTTAAAAAATGTGCTTGGTGATCATGTTAATCAGTCAGGTTCTTTTGTGGCTCCAGAAAAACTGCGTTTTGATTTTACCCATTTTTCTGCAGTTTCAGATGAAGAGCTGAGAAAGGTAGAGGCAGAAGTAAATAAAGCTGTTATGGAAAATCATGCAGTGGAAACTGATGTTAAAGAACTTGATGAAGCAAAAGAAATGGGAGCTACCGCACTATTTGGAGAAAAATATGGGGAAGAAGTAAGAGTTGTTTCGATGGGTGATATTAGTATGGAATTATGTGGTGGCACCCATGTTGACAGAACAGGTGATATCGGTCCATTTAAGATCACCAGTGAAGGTGGTATTGCTGCTGGTGTAAGGAGAATTGAAGCTGTCACTGGAGATTATGCACTCGATTATTTTAATAATCAGCTTAATCTGCTGGACAGTGCTGCTGTGGAGCTAAAAACTGATAGATCCAATCTTTTAAATAGGATTGAACAGCTGCAGGCAAAAGAAAAAGAAATGGAAAAAGAAATAGATTCTCTCAAGAAAAGGCTTGCCAATTCCAAAAAAGATGACCTTATTTCTAGAGTTAAAGATGCTGATGGTGTAAAACTGCTGGCAGAGGAAATAGAAGCTATGGATAACCAGGGGTTGAGAAATATTTCCGATCAGCTGAAAGAAAAAATGGATTCGGGAATAATTGTGCTGGGAAGCAGAGATGAAAACAAAGTTATTTTTGTTGCTTCTGTAACAAATGACCTGGTTAAAGAGGGCTATCATGCCGGTAAATTGATCGGCGAAATTGCCAGAATTGCCGGGGGTGGAGGTGGCCGTCCTGATATGGCCCAGGCAGGTGGAAAAAACCCGGAAAAACTGCGTGAAGCACTTGCGGCGGCTGAGGAATTAGTAAAAAATATGAAATAAAAACAGGATTTGACCCCTTCCTGGAGAAATATATAAGTAAGACTAAAAAACAGACAGGATGTGATCAAAGTGGCCCGAGAAGACATTAATGATAAAACGATGCGTTTTAAAATTGAAAAAGAAGAACTGAGTGAAGCCGGATTTGTATTGAAAAAAGTCTGTAAGGCACTTGAGGAAAAGGGTTATAATCCTATTAATCAGATTGTAGGTTATCTTCTCTCCGGTGATCCTGCTTATATAACCAGTTATAAAGATGCAAGGATGATGGTAAGAACTATAGATCGGGATGAGATAATTGAAGAACTTTTGAGAAAATATCTTGATAGAGATTAAAAAAATATTTTGATGCGCCTATTTCTACAGCTGAAGTAGGCGTATTTTTGTGTAAAGGAGTTTTCTCAAAATTAATTTTATAACTGCAAAAAGGAGATTTCGTCATAAAAGAAATTTTTAAATTTATCTAAAACTCAACATTCCTGCATCTCTCTTTTTGACAGAATAATATAAAAAAATGGGGAGACTCCTTTTTGTGTAAAGCAGACAACTTGCTTATAAAATGATATAATTATATAATAAATAATTGAAGATAATACTGAGGAAGTTGATTAAGTTTATTTGATATAAATACTTTGTTCTAATTATAAAATATAATTGATTTAAAAAGGATAAATTGTGAGGTAATTAATTATTTTATTGGAGGAGAAATATTGAGAATATTAGGGCTGGATTACGGCAATAGAAGAATAGGTGCTGCCTTGAGTGATGAGCTGGGCTGGACTGCTCAGCCACTGACTGTGATAAATATGCATGGTCATCAGGAGGTACTTCAGGAAATAAATAAATATATAGTAAAATACGGTATAGAAAAAATAGTAGTTGGTATGCCATATAATATGGATGGATCAAAAGGAAAAAGAGCTGAGATTACAGATGCTTTTATCCGGTTTTTAAAAAACAATCTTGATCTGCCAATTATTAGCTGGGATGAAAGGCTCACCACAAGCCAGGCAGAAAATGTTCTTCTTGAGGCTGACATGAGCCGTCAGAAGAGAAAAAAAGTAATAGATAAGATGGCTGCAGCACTTATACTTCAGTCTTATCTTGATTCACTTTCTAATAGATGATTGACATTTAACAAGGATTAAAATCTAATTAATATTTAATGGAATTGAAATTTACAGGATCTTTTTCGAAATTTATTTTAGTGCTGCAAAAAGGGATTTCGTCATTAGTGAAATTTTTTAAAGAAATTAAGAAATTTGTGCAAAAATATTTCTAAAATATTTATATAAGGAGCTGTTAATTATGAGTGATGCAAAGTTCTGGGTTGATAAGGACAGTAAAGAATTGGTTCTTAAGGATGATGAGGGAGAATCCAGATTTTATATTGAAAGCGATTTTGTTATAGATGGTGTTAAATATTTAATCGTTATAGATTCTGATGCAGATGAAAACACAGAAGCTCTTCCTATCAAAATAGTCAATGAAGATGGAAAAGAATATATTGAACCGGTTGTTGATGAAGATGAATTTGCTAAGGTAAGGAAAAAATTTGAAGAGGAAAATGATTAATCTAACTTGAGATTAATTTTGAATCTGAGCTAAAAAAAATAAATTGACTTTAAAAGGAGTCTATTTTGAAAAAAACAGCCGTAACTTTTCTCATATTTATCTTAATAACAGCAGCTGCAGTTAAATCCTATTCCCTTATTCAGCCGGTTAATACTGTCAATCCGAAAAAGTATATGGTTGAGATTAAACCGGGTATGAGTGGCATGGCGATTGGAGAAAAGCTTGAGGAAAAGGGGATTATTAAATCTTCTCTTGCTTTTTATATCCTGCTTAGATTGAAGCAGGAAGATCAAAATTTAAAGGCAGGCTATTATTCTTTTTCCACAGCTGATACAATTCAGGATATACTGACTAAGATAATTTCCGGTAGTGAGGAGAGGTTTAAAATTACCATTCCTGAAGGGCTGACTGCTGTAGAGATTTTAGACAGAATTAATTCTGCATCCGGCGGTTTTTATGAATATGGAGAATTTGTCAGTGTGGTACTTAATCTTGATTTAAGTGATAGGATAGAATATCTTTCCGAGCTGGCTGCACCTGTAAACCCTATTGAAGGCCTGATAATACCGGAAACTTATTATTTTCCTAAAAGCTATACAGAAAAACAGATAATAGATGAACTGCTTGCTGTATTTTTTAGAGATCGGCTGCCGAAACTGAAGGAATATGCTGAAGAAAGCCCGTATAATTATTATGAGCTGCTTACTATTGCTTCCTTAATAGAAGAAGAGGCAAAACTGGATGAGGAAAAACCTATTATAGCATCTGTAATCTATAACCGCCTGGCAGGTGATATGCTGCTGCAGATAGATGCTTCTGTGCAGTATGCCTTTTCGGAGAGAAAAGAAAGAATACTTTACAGTGATTTAGAGATTGAATCACCCTATAATACATATAAATACAGCGGACTTCCACCTGGCCCGATCAGCAGTCCTGGTGATGAAGCCATAAAAGCTGCAGCAGATCCTGCAGAAAGCGATTTTCTGTTTTATTTTGCGAGAGAAGATGGCAGCCATGTATTTACAAAAAGTTATGAAGAACATCTGCAGAAGCAGAAAGAATAATCAGGTGTAATCAAGGTGTACCGGGTACAAAAAGGCGATTTAGTACCAGGTACAAATGAATAAAATCACAT
>CAZLIW010000195.1:0-4282 GCA_964559325.1 uncultured Halanaerobium sp.
GCAGCTAAAGCGTAATTATTATCGTTTGCAGATAATTTTATTTTCCCAGTGTTTAGCGAGTGAAAGGAACTCCTCGGTCCGCTTCTAAAGGATTCACCACACAGGCGAAGCCAGAACACCCCCTGAATAGCTTTAATCTTTCTTAAGCATAATTATTATAACTTAAAGGTCAGGAAATGTCAAACCCTTTTTGTTTTCTTCTAAAAGCCTTTTCCATTTCCTTTTTTGCTGTCTCTTTTGCAATATCTCTCCGTTTATCATACTTTTGTTTACCTTTAGCGACAGCAAGCTCCACTTTGGCAATATTTCGTTTAAGATAAAGACTCAGCGGAATGAGAGTATATCCTTTTTGAGTGGTGTAACCAATCAATTTTCTAATCTCACTTTTGTGCAGAAGAAGTTTTCTTTTGCGCTCTGGATTATGATTAAATCTATTTCCCTGTTTATATGGGCTTATATGCACATTATAAAGATACACTTCTCCTTCTTCTACCACAGCAAAACTATCTTTTAAATTAACTCTGTGGTTTCTAATAGATTTAATCTCTGTCCCCTTAAGTTTAATCCCGGCTTCATAGGTTTCTTCTACATAATAGTCATGTCTGGCTTTTTTATTTCTTGCAATTACTTCAATATCATCATCTCCAGGCATTTTTCTTACTCCTTTCTGCAGTATACAGCATAAATTGGTATTTAATAGATTATTTATTCTACCAGTTCAAAATCCAGTTCTCTTTCTTCTCTATTAACTTTTGCAACTTTTATTTTAACTTCATCACCAATGCGGTAGATTTTTTTAGTTCTTTCACCTATCAACCTGTAATGTTCACTTTCGAAATGATAGTAATCATCGGTAAGTTCTCTTACATGTACAAGCCCTTCAACAGTATTATCCAATTCTACAAAAATTCCAAATCCTGTTATTCCACTAATAATACCTTCAAATTTTTCTCCAACCTTATCTTCCATAAATTCTATTTTCTTAAGATCAACAGAATCCCGCTCTGCCTCCATGGCTCTTCTCTCCTGCAGAGAACTGTGATCTGCAATTTTCGGTATTTTTCGCTCCAGTTCGTGCTGGCGCTCTTCAGCTAAATATCCTTCTGATATAGTTTCTTTAATAATTCGATGTGCTGTTAGATCAGGATATCTTCTTATAGGTGAAGTAAAATGAGTGTAGTGATTTAGACCCAATCCAAAGTGACCCAAATTTTTATCTGAATAGACGGCTTTTTTTAACGACCGCAGCAGTACTGTATCAATTATACGTTCTTCAGATTTACCCTCTACTTTTTCCAGCATTTCCTGCAGTTCTCTTGGATGTACACCATTACTTACTCCTTTAAGGTGATAGCCAAAATTATGGATGAATTCGTTAAACTCCTTCATTCGATCAAGATCTGGCTGGTCATGCACTCGATAAATAAATGGAATTTCCCGCCACGACATATCAGCAGCCACAACTTCATTTGCTGCAATCATAAACTCTTCGATCAGCTGTTCTGGTATTCCATGTCTTCTCTTTTTTAAGGCAGCAGGCTTACCATTTTCATCCAGTTCCACCTTCACTTCCGGAAAATTAAAATCAATACTTCCTTCAGAAAATCTCTTTCTGCGCAATCTGCGGCGCAGATCATTCATTATCTCCAGTTCTCCAACAAAATCACTGTATTCTTTTCTTAGAGATTCATTATTTTTAACCAGTATCTCATAAACCTCATCATAAGTAAGTCTGTGGTTGGATTTTATGACACTCTTAATTATCTCATGATCAACAGCTTCTACTCCATTTTTCCCACTCAGCTTATAGTCAATAAATACAGTTAGAGTTAATCTGTCAACAGCCGGATTAAGACTGCAAATGCCATTAGAAAGTCTTGGTGGAAGCATAGGAATAACCCTGTCCACAAGGTAAATACTTGTTCCTCGCTCATATGCTTCACGATCTAAAACTTCATCTTCTCGTACATAGTGACTGACATCTGCAATGTGAACACCCAGCCGATATTTGCCGTCAGATAACTTTTCAATAGAAACAGCATCATCCAGATCTTTTGCATCAGCACCATCGATTGTCACAAGTTTTAGATTGCGCAGATCTACCCGTTCTTTATCTTCTTCTAAAACAGAAATATCTGCTTTATCAGATATAGATTCGGCAGCAGAAACAACATCCTGAGAAAAATCTCCCGGCAGATCAAGCTGCCGTATAATAGCTTCAATATCCACTCCCGGCTCATCCTTAAAACCGAGAATTTCTATTACTTTTCCTTCGGGATTTCTATTTTTTTCGGGCCATTTTGTTATTCTGGTTACTACTTTCTGCCCATTTTTGGCATTTTTTAAGCCTCCAGGTGGAATAAATATATCATTACAAATTCGCTGATTATCGGGGATGAGAAAAGCATAATTTTTATATTTTTCCAGATTGCCGACAACTTTTTTATTCACTCTTTCAATTATTTCTGCAATTTCCCCTTCTTTACTTTTTCCTCTTCTGGAGCGAATAAGATGAACAAACACTTTATCATTGTGCATGGCTCCATTCATATTTTCGGAAGCGATAAATATATCTTCCTGTTCTGGATCATCAGGAATCAAAAATCCATTACCTGATGCTATTTTTTCTACTCTGCCGCCTATAAGATCAAACTTTTCCGGCACTCCATACTGTCCGGATGAATTTTTATAAAGCAGGCCTTCATTAAGAAGCTCTGATATTAGTTCATCAAAGATTATTTTTTGGCCCTTAGATATATCAAACTCTTTATATATTTCCTCTCTACTGAGGGGGCGGTGAATATTTTCGCGCAAATGTGTTAATAGTTCTCTTCTGGCACTCATTAATAATCATCCCCAATCTTTTTGTGAGCAAAAACCTGGCTGAATTTATAAACCCAGGTCGTCAGAAATATTCTGCATTCCTTCCAGTGATAATCCGATAAATTCTTCCAGTTCAAGATCCATTTCTTCACAGGAAGCGATAACATCTCTATCTGCTCCTTTTGCAAAAGAACTCTCTCCATAGCGGTTCATAATAAATTCTGTATCAAGGGCGGAAAGTTTTTTGTCCGGATGTATGAGTGCAGAAGCAACTATTAAACCTGTAAGTGGATCACATGCATAAAGTGCTTTAGCCATCAGAGTTTCCCTCGGCAGCTCATGCATGCCATTATGTGCCCTTACTGCATCAACAATATCGTCTTCCATTCCGATCTCATCCAGCATATCTGCACCAATTAAACTGTGTTTTTTAGGTTCATCTGCAGTTTCTTCATAATCAATATCATGTAATAAACCAGCTAATTTCCACTTCTCTTTATCTCGATCAAAATACTCTGCTAATCTCTCCATTACAGCTTCAACAGCAAGACAATGTTTTTGTAAATTTTTTTGTTTAATATTGTCCTTCATTAATTCCAAAGCTTCTTCTCTCTTCATAAATTAATTATCCTCCCTGTGCTTTATTAAAATTAAATATTTTTTTCCTCCATAAATTTTGCTTCAGCTTTTGCTTTTACTTTTCCTGATTCACCTTTTATTTCTGCTTCAGTAAAATGAATGGTTCCAATTGATTTACTGTAGCAGTCTTTATAATAACCTTTTATTTTAAGCTTTTCTCCTATCTTCACTGCCTTTTTAAAGCGGACTTTAATTTCAGCTGTAAAAGCAGATATTCCTCGAGCTCCAACAGCATATGCCATTGCTTCATCCAGCAAAGTAGATACAAGTCCACCATGCATAATACCATCATAACCCTGATGAAGTTCCCCAGGTATAAATTCTGCTTCTACAATATTTTCATCAATTTCTTCAAATTTTAATCCCAGAGAAATAGGATTTTCCTCTCCACAGGCAAAACACATCTTATCTTCTCTTTGCGGCATCAATTTCACTACCTTTCAGAACTGTCCTCACAGACTCATTATCTTCCAAAAAACCCCCTAAGCAGCAGCTAACTCTACTTAGAGGGTTCATAATTTCCTTAACTACTATATTAATTTTACATGAATAGTGGTGCAAATACAAGTGAAACAATGGTCATTAATTTGATGAGAATATTTAGAGATGGACCGGAAGTATCCTTAAAAGGATCTCCAACAGTATCTCCAACAACAGAGGCAGCATGTGTCTCTGTTCCTTTTCCACCAAAATGACCTGATTCTATATATTTTTTGGCATTATCCCAGGCACCACCGGCATTGGCCATCATAATTGCAAGCAGTACTCCAGATGAAAGTGAACCTGCCAGTAACCCTCCAAGTGCCTGTACATCCCAGAG
>CAZLIW010000196.1:0-4251 GCA_964559325.1 uncultured Halanaerobium sp.
AAAAGCAGAGGCGGCGGCGGCAATTTTGTTGAAGGTCTTTATTTTGCTGCCTTCTGTATTTCCTGCTTCAATTTCTTCTGCTGTTGGCATAACTTCCGGGAGCTCTTTTCTGCGTGCATCATACTTATTAAATAGAACTGACATAACAATTGTAAGCACAAAAGCTGTGGTAAGTAAAATAACTATAGAATCTATTCCCAGAGCATATAAAATTAATGTCACTACTGTAGCTGCAGCTGCTGTTAGTGCATAAGGAATTTGTGAACTTACATGATCAATATGATCAGAACCTGCAAAAATTGATGACATTACAGTCGTGTCAGAAATAGGAGATACATGATCTCCAAAAATAGCTCCTCCAAATAAAACACCCATCAGAACAGGTACAATACTAAATCCAACCAGCTCATAACCTGTAGAAACAGCAATTGGAGTTAGAATTGCCATCGTACCCCAGGAAGTACCAGTAGTAAAAGAAATAAACATGGCAGCCAGAAAAATGATAATCGGCAGTGCTCTGCCCGGCAGTCCTATATTCATTAAAATACTTACCACATATTCTGCTGTACCTACCTGATCAGTTGCATGACCAATTGTCCAGGCCAGTATAATAATCGCAGCGGCAATAATCATTGTTTTAAACCCATCAATAACTGCATCACTTGCTTCTGTTAAAGATATAGTTTTATAGAAAAGTGAACCAGCAAATGCAAAAAAGACAAAGGCAAATGAACCATAAAGCAGTGCCAGAGCAATATCAGTTTCCTGAAAAGACTGTGCTATACTTACCTCTGGCTGATAACCTCCTCCAAGCCACCACATTGAAAAAACACTTACCGCAAGCAGGGAAAATATAGGCAAAAAGAAATTGATCAGCTTCGGATTTTTACTGCTCTGTTCACCTACATCAGTACTAATATCTGACAGTGCTTCTGCTCCATCACGCATTAACTTACCTTCTTTACGAGATCTCCATTCCGCATCAAGCATTGGTCCATAATATCGCTGACTTATTGCAATAAAACCAACCATAAAAAATGCCAGCAGGCAGTAAAAGTTCCAGGGAATAGATCGTAAAAATACTGCATATGGAGTAACTCCAATCTGTTCTGCAGTTATTCCTGCTGCAGTAAAACCAGCAGCAATCATTGACACCTGATATCCTATCCAGTTGGAAACAGGCCCAAAAGTTGTCACAGGAGCTGTAGTGGAATCCAGAATATAGGAATGTGCCTCTCTGGATGTTTTATTTTTCATACTTACATCACGGGTCGCATTTCCAGTTACAATTGTACTGGTATAGGAATCAATAAAAATAAACATTCCTATCATCCAGGTTAAAATCTGCGAATCTCGCGAAGTTTTAACTGCATTTCCCATCCATTTTTCCAGTGCCAGAACACTTCCCGATTTGTATATTAAAGCCGCTCCAGCACCCATTAACATAATAAGAATCAAAAATTTAGCATTCCAGGGATCATTAACAGTATTAACAATCCAGCGCAGAGATAGTGAAGTCGCAGAAATTGGATTCCAGCGGCTAATTATTAATGCAGCAGACCAGACACCTGCAAATAAAGATATAAGTACTTCTCGGGTATACATGGCAAGCAAAATAGCCAGTATTGGTGGTATAATTGATAAAAATCCAACAGTTTCGCCAGTAATTTTAATTACCTCCTTTTGATTTTAATACTTTAACCTAATAAATTATAAATTAATTTTATCCAATATTTTTGTCATTGTAAAGTATAAACCTTATAAAAAGTTTTCCTTTTTTTGAAGATTGATATTGATATATTTAAATTGTTAAGCCCCCTGTACTAGTACAGAGGGCTGTTTAAAGCCAAACATTTTATACCATTTTGATAGTTTACTTGGCTGTTATTCTGCCTTCCAATCCAGGTGCTACAGGTGATCTGTTTTCTAAATACTCCATTACTACTTCTTCCAGTCCACCTGCTTCTTTTACTATTGGAGCATCAGTAAACATAGTATATCCATCTCCACCTGCAGCCATAAAGTCATTTGTCGCTACAACATAATCTTTGGCTGGATCCAGCTTTTCACCCTTAATCCATACTTCCAGAATTCTTTCTCCAGGATTTTTATTTGGATTAAAAGTGAACTTTATTCCAGAGACCTGTGGGAAAAGACCTTCTTCAGCCGGGTATTCGGAAATACCGTGTTCTAAAGCCGCCCTCAGATCAGAACCTTTAACTCTAAGCGCCATTGCTGTATTTCCAAAAGGAAGAACTGTAATTACCTCTCCTTTTGTTATTTCTCCTTTATCAATTGAAGCTCTGATACCACCACCATTTGTAACAGCAGCATCTGCATCAAGTTTAATTCTTATTGCATCAGCAATCATATTACCGAGATTGCTCTCTCCAGTACGCACAGCTGCTCTGTCACCCTCAAGCTCTACCAGAGCAGCACCTACAACCTGAGAAGTAATTTTCTCATTTGCAGCATTCATACTATCAACGACCATTGAAACTATTTTATCAGGTTTAACATCCTCTGCCATTTCTTTACTTATCAGAGATGCTTTTTTGGATCTGACACTATCATCCTCAACCACCAGGTCAATCACACCCAGATATTTATCATATTCACCTGCCATTGTAATTAATGTATTATTAACCATAATACCTTCTTCCAGTGTGTGGTGGCTGTGTCCATCAACTATTACATCTATTCCATCAACCTGTTCTGCTACCATTTTACTCGTATAATTACTGCCCTCACTTAATCCTAAATGGAAGAGCCCAATAATTACATCAGTTTTCCCCTCTAGTTTTTCAACCATATCTCTGGCTGATTTAACCGGATCTGCAAATACAAGTCCTTCTACATTTTTGGGATGAGTTTTATAAGCTGTTTCTGGAGTTGCAAGGCCAAATATTCCGACTTTAACTCCATCATATTCTTTAATAACATAATTATCTGCCAGTGGAGAATCTTTTCCATCTTCTTCTTTTAAATTGGCAGCCAGCAGTGGAAAATCACTTATTTCTTTCAGTTCTTTGAGGCGCTGCTGTCCATAATTAAAATCATGATTTCCAAGTGTCATTACATCAAGGTCCATGATGTTAAATATATAGGCTATTGCTTCTCCTTGATTAACATTTGCTATCACCTGACCGTGAAATGCATCACCTGCATCAAGATAAAGAACGTTATCCATTTTTCTTCTACCTTCTTTAACCAGAGTGGCAATTTTAGCAAATCCCATACCTGCATAACTGCCTTCTTCTACTCTCGCATGTGTGTCATTATGGTGATAAATACGAATATTGACCTCTTCAGCAGCTGCCACCACAGTCAATCCCATTACCAGCACTAAAATAAGAAAACCAGTAAATAATCTTTTAGCTTTCAAAAAACCCACCTCCATATTTTTTATACATAACCTTATATATTAAATATTAAATATTTATCATTATTTTCCTTCATATCAGTTAAAATATTTGAGATTTACTCACTGGTAAATAATTACGAAAAATATATATCAGGAAGGAACAGGCAGTTTTAAAAAGAAGTAAAGTACAATAGAGATTAAATAAAGTGTAAAACTCAAGCAAAATGAGGGGGAAATAATATGAATAATGACATTACAGCTGTAGATGGTGTAAAGGTAGGAAATGCAGAAAACATAAAAGGGGGTACCGGCTGTACAGTTGTCATATGCGGTGATAATTTTACTGCTGGAGCTGATGTGAGAGGTGGTGCCCCAGGCACACGAGAAAGTGCTCTTCTGACCTCAAAGGCAGGAATGCAGTATATAAATGCAGTTTTGCTGACAGGTGGAAGTGCTTTTGGTCTCGATGCTGCTGCAGGTGTTATGGATTATCTGGAAGAACAGGGGACAGGCTTTCAGACCGGTGGTGGAGTTGTGCCAATAGTTCCTGCTGCAGTAATATATGATTTGGAATATAAAAGTTCTAAAATCAGACCTGATAAAAAAATGGCCTATCAAGCCTGCAAAAATGCTAATAATTCTCCCCTTAAAAATAAAAGTATTGGTGGTGCTGCTGCAGGAGCAACCTGTGGAAAAATAAATGGTATGAAATATGCCCACAAAACAAAATTAGGCCATGCAGCCATAAAAATAGGTGAACTGATAGTTGCCGCTCTGGTGGTAGTAAATGCATTTGGAGATGTCAGAGACTATAAAACAGGAAAAATAGCAGCAGGAGCAAAAGATAAAAATGGTAATTTTATTGATACTGAATCTATTTTTTTAAA
>CAZLIW010000197.1:0-4156 GCA_964559325.1 uncultured Halanaerobium sp.
AGTTAAATCTTTATGATATCTTACAACTGCCTGAATATCAGGATATTCATTTTTATATAACAAAAAACTTAAAAATTTTAAATTATATTCACCCTCAATTAACTCAGGATAATTAAACTGCATTCCGGAACTTTTCAGGTTTAATTCTCCTCTGTACTGCTGACCATTTAATAATTCAATGGTTATCATATCATCTCGAAAATCTTTAAGACATTTATCTTTTTTCACTTTTCTTAAAAAAACTGCCAGTAGAGCTGAAAGAACAATGAACATAATTGTTATAGCTGCAGTATCCAAATTACTGCCTCCTCTCTATTTTTACTATTTTAATTATAACACAAAATTTTCTGAATAAAAGTTTGACATATGTTTGGAAATAATTATATAGTAATATTAATATTACTATATTTAGCCTAAAAAGCCGGGCAGTGAGTAGTGTGTACACAACAATAAGAAATGGACAATAAATTGTGTAAATAAATAAGAATATATCAACTATTTTAATTGTCTGCAGTTTTCAATATCTACCAGTGAAGTTAACCATCTGCTGAGTCTATTCAATGAATTGCTAAAAAAATTATCTATTTTAGATAAAAAAATACCATGGGGGAAATAATATGTTGAGTTTTAAACAGGCTGTAATTCCTGTTATTACAATGGCAGTACTTATATTACTTTCTGTTCTATTCTGGGATGCACCGATACAGATTGCACTGTTTTTTGAAGTGATGATTATTATAGCTCTGGCTTTAATCTGGGGGTATAAATGGGAAAAAATTGAGGAAATGCTTTTTTCCAGCTTCAGAAATATAGGAAATGTAATTTTAATATTATTTTTGCTGGGTATGATGATAGCACTCTGGATTGCAGTTGGTACTGTGCCAACAATGATCTATTACGGCCTAAAGATAATCAACCCTAAATACTTTTTTATTTTATCATTTATATCAACTTCTATGGTTTCAATGGCAGTTGGAACTGCAGTAGGGACAGCAAGTACAATTGGACTGGCTCTAATCAGCATTGCCCAGACAATGGGATTAAATTTACCTCTTGCAGCCGGAGCCATCATTTCTGGTTCATATGTTGGAGACAGGATGTCACCTGTTTCTTCTATTGCCATCATTACTGCCCACAGTGCTGACACTAAGGTAATGGACATGATTTATCATATGGTAAAAACGGCTGTACTTCCATATGTTATTACTTCATTAAGTTTTCTTATAATTGGCTTAATTAATTTTTCAGATAATGCGGCTGCAGCTGATTTAAACAGATTGAGCAGTCTGCTCAGTGATTATTTTAATATTTCAATCTGGATGCTGCTGCCTCCACTTCTGATTATTATACTTTCACTTTTGAGAACAGCAACTATATTAAATATTGCTGTAAATATTATTTTTACATTATCTATGGGAATGTTTTTTACAGAAAGAAGCTGGTCAGAACTTTTAAATATTATGTTCAGAGGTTTTAATAATAAAACCGGGATATTATTTATAGATAATATTCTCGCCCGCGGTGGGCTGACAGGTATGCTGGAGCTTATTTCTCTAATTATTTTTGCTGTACTTTTGGGAGGACTGCTTGAACAGATGGGAGTATTGAACAGCCTGCTTAATCCATTTCTGCACCTTATTAAAAACAAACTGCACTTAATCTCAACAACTGTATTTGCAGGAGTAGCTTCAGCTGCACTGGGATGCAATCAATTTCTGGCTGTATTTCTACCTGCAAAAATGCTGGAAAATAAGTATGCCGAAATGAAGGTAAAAAAAGTGGATCTGGCAAGAGCACTTGGTGATTCCGGCCTGATATTTTCTCCTTTAATTCCCTGGAATGTAAATGCTCTAATGATGACAGCTGTTCTGGGTGTTAGTACCGCAGAATATTTCCCCTATGCTTTTTTCCCACTCCTGATTCCTGTTTCCAATATTTTCGTTACTTATATTGAGGAAAGGAATTGAGTTAATTTCTTAAATTGCAATGTTAAATTGAACTAATCTCAAACTGTAATTAATTTTTCGAAGGTTTTAAACAACTCCATCTGAATTTTTATTAGATTAATTGTAGAGCTTTACACATTAATGCAGATTGCCTTCTCTATGCACTACATCATAAGCAAATAATGCATAGCCTATTTTTGCTGTACTGCAGTCTGATTCTGCTGCCATTTCTCTTACAATTTCCATAATTTTTATGTAATCATCTGGCTTAAAGCTTTCCTTCTCTTTTTTAAAATATCCCAGATGCCAGAGGCTGGCCCAGACTCGTGTATCGATCACACAGTGCTGTTTAGGATCCAGAGATGTTAAAATAGCTGACGCAGTAGGAGTACCTATTCCCATCAAAGCTGTATAAAGAGCAAGCCTACAAAAATCATCATCAATTTTATATGCTGTCCCAGTAACTTTCTTTACCCTATGAGCAGGATTCTTTTTTACATGATAGGAACTTCTGGTAGAATTTAAATGTGCCAGTTCATATAGTTCTTCCCGTGTTAGGTAACCTTTCTGATGATATTTCTCCCCAATTTCCATTAATTTTTCAGGATAGAGACCTGTTGTCTCATCATATTTTTGCAGATATTTTTTGTAATCTATTGTTTTCATATTTTTTGACCCTCCTGAGGGCAAGTCCATAAACTTTGCTAGCAGATCTCAACTCTTGTCACCCTGCATTTTTTTAGCTTTAACTCAACTAATCCCATATATTTATCCTCTCGACAAATTTTTTCTTTACCTGTTATTTTAATTCCAATCCATTTATTTCAGCATTAATTTTCATCAGTTCATTTTCTATGTTTTTTAATTTTTCCGGCATATCACCGTAAATCCAGACAGGTACATCCTGGCCAAAACTACCTTTTCCAGTAGTTCTCTTCAGCAGATATTTCCCCTGTGCTGCATAGAAATTAACACTTATATTATTTTGATCATAATCAACAATATAAATATTGCTGTCATCAAGCAGAGCTCCATATACATTTGGTGGTGCATTTAATGGGAAAGCTTTACCCCATATATACAGTTCATTTCTTGTTCTATCTTCAATTTTTCCCTGCAGCTGAAACTGCGGATTTTCCGCTGATATTCTATCATATTCTTTTTTTGTTCTCTGGTAGTTCTGGCTTAGATAATATATTTTATCCTTATTATTTGATAAGCCGTATAAATCAATTAATTCAGCCAGCTTATCCTGATTAAGCCTTCTTATTAATTTTTTAACTACTGCAGCTTTTTTATCATCAGCATCAAAGTTATTTTTAAAGACTTCTGCAGAATAGAGATTATCAACATTTTTAAAAGCTACCTCTTCAATATGATCGGTTAACTCTGGAAAAATATTTTTTACATTAACAGCTTTATCAATATTATCTATTGAATTTAAAACTATATTTCTGGCTTCATCTTCATATTCAGGAAAATTATCGATAACATTTTTAAATTCCTGGTAAGTATCACTCTGATTGAAATATATACTGCGTGCTTTATTTTCAATATCTTTCCTTTCAAAATTTCTAGCTGTCTCCATCAGTTCTTCTTCTGATAATTGTTTTAATAAATTTTCAATCCAGATATTTGTCGACGGATAATAGCTGACAAATTTCAGAAGACTTTCCTTAGAAACTACTAGATCAGCAGCTGATTTTTCCATGCTGGCCCGGCTGAATATATCATCAAATTTTTCTGATATTTCTACTGCTTCATCTATATTTTCTGCTTCATTTAAGTGAGCTATTACAAAATCATATATTTTACTATTGGCAGAAGTATTTCCTATTTCTACATGTTCAAAAAAATGTTTTTTATACTTATATGCAGTAGAAAGATCACTGACAAATTCCAGTCCTTTTTTATAGCTTTTTGACTGATATTTGTGGTCTGTAAACTGCTTTGAAGCATCTATAACTTCATCTAAATTGCGAGATTTATCGATATAAGAATATATTGCATCTCTAACTGCAGGAAATTCGGAAAAAATCAATGTCAGCTGATAAACCTCTTCTCGACTTAAATCATTTTTTAAATTGTTTATTATATCAGAGGCAGTGCGGCTGTCGATTGAAGAATAAAATATATCTTTAAATTTTTTGGCTGACTTTATACTATCCACATAATTGATACTGTCTCTCATGGCATAACTTTCTCTTGTT
>CAZLIW010000198.1:0-4146 GCA_964559325.1 uncultured Halanaerobium sp.
ACTGTAAAGATATCTGTATAATACATCTCCAGCGGATCTTTGTTAGAATCCAGTTTAAGTGCTGTAGATGGTGCTGTTGGTGTAATTATTAGATCAAAATCATCAAAAATTCTATCAAAATCGTCCTTAATTAAAGTTCTTACCTTTTGCGCTTTAAGATAATATGCATCATAATATCCTGAACTTAAAGCATAAGTTCCAATCATAATTCTTCTTTTTACCTCATCACCAAAGCCCTCATACCTGGTATTTGTAAACATTTCTTCCACATCTAAATTATGCTCACTGCGCAGTCCATAACGCACTCCATCATACCGGGCCAGATTGGAACTTGCTTCAGCTGGAGCAATTACATAATAAGCTGCCAGGGCATAAGACGCATCTGTCATATGTACTGTTTCTACTTCTGCACCTGCTTTTTTAAGTTTTTCTACTGCTGACATTACACTATCTTTAACTTCCTGATCAAAATCTAAATTAAAATATTCTTCAGGAATACCAATTTTCATACCGCTTACATCTTCTTTTAAGTATTCAGTATAATCTTCTTTTTTTCCTTCAACTGAGGTGGAATCTTTTGGATCATGACCTGCAATTACATTCATCATAACTGCACTGTCTTCAACATCTTTGGTAATAGGACCAATCTGATCTAAAGAAGATGCAAAAGCTACCAGACCATAACGGGAAACCAAACCATAAGTAGGTTTTAAACCAACCACCCCACAATAAGATGCCGGCTGTCTAATGGAACCACCTGTGTCTGAACCAAGAGCAGCCGCACATTCTCCGGCAGCTACTGCTGCTGCTGAACCTCCACTGGATCCTCCTGGTGCATGATTTAAATTCCAGGGATTGTGTGTATTAAAAAAAGCTGAATTTTCTGTAGTTGAACCCATGGCAAACTCATCCATATTGGTTTTACCCAAAATCAATGCTCCAGCATCATTTAAATTTTCAACTACTGAAGCATTATAAGGTGGTTTATAATCTTCCAGCATTTTGGATGCACAGCTTGTTTTTATTCCATCTGTTGACATATTATCTTTTACTGCTATTGGAATTCCAGCCAGGAGACCATCCTTATTTTCTTCATATTCATTTAACTGACGATCAGCCAGCTTATCGGTAACAGTAATATATGATTTCACTTTATTTTCGACATCATTAATTCTATCTAAAAAAGCATTTTTCATCTCTGCTACAGTCAATTCTCCGGCAGAAAGTTTATCCTTTAATTCATGGATCGTTAGATCATAAATGTTCATTTTTATAAATTACCTCTCTTTCTGCTTATATTTAGTCTGACATTATTTTTGGTGCTCTAAACTGACCATCTTTTTGATCTGGTGCATTTGCAAGTGATTTTTCTCGTGCAAGTGATTTTTCCACCTTATCCTCACGCAGCACATTTTTCATTGGTACTGTATAAGCAGTCGGCACAACACCATCTGTGTCCAGTTCATTTAGCTTATCAACATAATTTAATATTTCACCAATCTGTTCTGTATATTTTTCTTTTTCTTCTTCATCAAGCTTAAGTTGTGCTAAAGCAGCTGCGTGTTCCACATCTTTTCTTTCAATCATTAAAGTTCCTCCTCACTTAAATGATTCATTTAATTTTTAGTATAAAATATCAGTTTCTTATCCTATCCAAATATTTTTAATCAGACTTTTCTTTAATCATATTTTTAAATTCATCCTCAGTTAATATTTCAATTCCAAGTTCTTTTGCTTTATCGTATTTAGAACCCGGATTTTTGCCGGCAACAAGATAATCTGTTTTACTGCTGACTGAAGAAGAAGCTCTACCACCAGCTTTTTCTACCATATCTTTTATCTCTGAACGAGTAAAACTGTCAAGCGAACCTGTAAAAACAAATTTTAGACCTTCCAGATAAACATCTTTCTCATTATCTTTATCTTTTTTTAATCTTACCCCTGCCTGTTTGAGTCTGGTTATCAGATCTTTATTATGTCTTTCCGAGAAAAATGAAACTATACTCTCAGCAATAACAGGGCCGATCTCATCAATCCTGACAAGTTCTTCCTGTTCAGCATCTGCCAGCTGGTCTATTGAATCATAATTTTTATCCAGTACACGAGCTGCACCGAGTCCTACATGTCTTATTCCCAGTGCAAAAAGCACTCTAAAAAACTCTCGTTCCCGACTCTTTTTTATTGAATCTATAACATTTTGCGATGATTTTTCGCCCATTCTCTCCAGTGGAATAAGATGTTCTTTTTTGAGAAAATATAAATCAGCATAATCTTCAATAAGATTATTTTCCAGCAGCTGATCAACCAGTGCCGGTCCGATTCCTTCAATATTCATAGCATTTCTGGAAACAAAATGTAGTATACTCTCTCTCCTCTGGGCGGGACAGGTAATATTGGTACATCTTGTCACCGCTTCACCTTCTTCTCTGATAACTTTACTATCACATACAGGACATGAATCAGGCATGTTAAATCTTTTTTCACTGCCATCTCTTTTTTCTTCAATAACTTTTACCACTTCCGGTATAATATCTCCGGCTTTCTGTACTAAAACATGATCTCCAATCTTTATATCTTTTCTTTTAATTTCATCTTCATTATGAAGTGTAGCCCTGCTGACAGTAGATCCTGCCAGCTGTACTGGTTCCAGAACAGCTGTAGGTGTAAGTGCTCCTGTTCGTCCAACTGAAATTTCTATATCTTTAATTATAGTCGTTTTCTGCTGTGCCGGAAATTTATAGGCTACTGCCCAGCGCGGGCTTTTTGCCGTAGAGCCGAGCTTATCCCTCTGAGAAAGGTTATTGATTTTTATTACCAGTCCATCAATCTCAAAATCTAAGTTATCCCGCTTTTCCTCCCATTCACTGCAGACAGCTGCAGCATCTTCAATATCATTTATCTTTTGATACCAGTTTACTTTAAAGCCCAGCTCTTTTAAATATTCTAAAGTTTCTACATGTGTCCCAAATTCTCTGCCTGAGTGAACTATCAAATCATAAATAATAATTGATAAATTTCTATTTGCTGCTGTACGCGGATCAAGCTGTCTTATACTTCCGGCTGCTGCATTGCGGGGATTAGCAAAAAGAGGTTCATCATTTTCCAGCCTTTTTTTATTGATCTTCTCAAATTCTGTTTTGCTTAAAAATACTTCTCCTCTAATTTCAATATGTGCCCTATCTTTTATTTTTAAGGGCAGGGACCTAATTGTGCGAAGATTTTCTGTTACATCTTCACCAACAACCCCATTACCTCTTGTTGCTCCAAGCGCAAAACTGCCATCTTCATAGGTTATAATTGCCGATAAACCATCAATTTTGTGTTCTACTACATAAGAGTAATCCTCTTTAATCGTTTTTCTGACTCTGGAATCAAAATCTTTCAGCTCTCCTTCGTTAAATGTATTGGAAAGGCTCAGCATCTGTACTGAATGATCTACCTTTTTGAACTCATCTACCGGCTCTCCGCCCACCCTCTGAGTGGGAGAATCTTCAGTTATAAGTTCAGGAAATTTATCCTCCAGTTTAATAAGCTCATTCATCAGCTGATCAAATTCAGCATCAGAAATTGATGGATCATCCAGAACATAGTATCTATACTCATGATCTCTTATTTTCTCTTTTAAGGTAGTCATTTTTTTTTCAGCTTCTTCTCTGCTTAATTCCTGCATATAATCACCTGCCTATACTTTCTGAATTGGAGCATATTCTGCGAGAAGAGTTTTTATTCCACCATTATGAAAACTTATTTTTAATTCTGTGCCCTTCTTTTCTCTAATAGAAATAACAATACCAATTCCCCAGCGTGGATGAACAATTTTTTGCCCTATCACATATTCTGTAGGGGGATTTTTAGCGGTATAACTCTCTTTTTTATCCTCTATCTCTGTTTTTGGATCTTCTTCTGTTTTCAATAGTTCAGAAGGTATTTCTGCAAGAAATTGAGATGGTGGATTCATTTCTCTCTCTCCAAAACGAAGCCTCAGTTTTGCTCTGCTCAGATAAAGTTTATCTTCAGCTCTTGTCATACCCACATAACACAGTCTCCGTTCTTCTTCCAGTCCATCACGTTCACAAAGTGAATTAGAATGAGGAAATATACCATCTTCCATTCCAACCAGAAAAACAACTGGGAATTCCAGCCCTT
>CAZLIW010000199.1:0-4139 GCA_964559325.1 uncultured Halanaerobium sp.
AGCATTTCTCCCTTTCATAATTATCCTCCCTATCATATTATTTTAACATATAATATGTCATAATTGGAAATAATTTGTTAAAAAATTATTTTTTAAATTTAAACTTTTCTAGTTTATCAGCAGACTCAGTTTTCATAACTGCTGCTTTATTTTCTTCTGTTACTTCTTCAATCAACTCTTTTCTTAAAATTTCTACTTCCTTTGGTGCATCTATTCCGATCTGAATCTTCCCATTTTCTATACCAACTACAGTTATTTCAATTTCACCATCAATAACTATTTTTTCGTTGAGTTTTCTAGACAGCACCAGCATTATTCCTCCACCTCAAATTCTTCAGAAGAAAAGAGGGGATATTTAACCCTGTATTTTTGATTATTTAGTATAATCTGTTTTCCCATTTTTTTGTACATATTGATTACCAGTGGAGCCGAAAGATTAACTGTAATTTCTTCCAGTTTATCTTTCAGTGTTATTATATTCAGCACCAAAACATCTTCTATATCATTGATCTTCAATTCTTTTTCTGCCCTATCACTTATTTCAAACTCATAATTATCAATAAAATTTCCCGGCTCTACTGTAATAAAAGCAGTATCTGTATCTTTTAGTGACTGCATTATTATAAAAGGTGAATCTTCGCTGTAGGGAAGAAGCACAAATTCTCTGTGATCTTCAAAACCCGGCAGTCCTTCCTTAAAATAAAGTATATTCTCTTTTTTTATATCAATTTTTCCAAAGTCACGGCTCAGAATTTCCAATCAAATCCCTCCTTTAATTTATGCTCTAACATCTATGTTTGGGCCTCTTTTGAATTTTAATGTTAACTCTCGTTCCTCTGTATACATAATTTCTTCTGCAAGATCAGCAATCCTGTAGTTTTCAAAATCTCTCAGCTTATCACCTGTTTCTGCATAAAAAGAGGCTGCCTTAAGCGCTGTCTGCTGACCTTTTTCAGCAATATCCTTACCTCTATCTGCAATATTATAAAGGCCGATATCTTTTCTAGCTGGATAGTTATCGACATAAACTTTAAGCAAATTTTTGTTTATTCCATTTCCTATCAAAATACCGCCCCCTTAAACCTGTCATCATTATTATTATCGTTAATTTAAGATAATTTTTAAATACCGCTATAGCCCATATTGTACAATAAGCTCAGATTAAAGCTGCCATACTGCTTTTTAGCTGCAGATTTAATATCACAATGATATACTGCTTTTTATATAGAAGCTTCTCAATCTCAAATTAAAGCCAGACGAGAAAAATCTCAATCTGGCTTTTCTCTACATATGGCCTATACCTTCCTTTAAATTCTAAATCTATTTACTGCATTTGAAAGTTCCTGAGCCATCTCTGCAAGTTCCTGAGCAGAATTTACAATTTCTTCTGTTGAGGCACTCTGTTCTTCACTTGCTGCAGCAACTTCTTCTGCATTGCTTGCCGCTGTCTGACTAACTGCTGCAATCTGTTTTACTGCAGATTCTACTTCATCACTGTTGAGCTCCATTTTTTCGGCCTGCTGTCCAATGTTTTCTATTATATTATTTAAAACAGAAGCTGCCTGTCTGATATCATCAAATGACTTGCCGCTTTCTTCTATTGAATTTACACTTGTATCTACAGCTTCTTCTGTCTGCTTCATATTTTCAACTGATACTTCTACATCTTTCTGAATTCCACCAATCAAGTCTGATATTTCTTCTGTAGCCTCACCTGATTGTTCGGCGAGTTCTCTTATTTCATCTGCAACAACACTAAACCCTCTACCGGCTTCCCCTGCTCTGGCAGCTTCAATGGCTGCATTTAAGGCAAGTAGATTTGTCTGAGCAGATATATCTTTGATTAACTGTACAATCTCACCAATTCTCTGTGATGATTCAGCAAGAGAATCTATAGCATCAGATACATTATTGGAATTTTCTTTGAGTTTATTGACCTCAGCTACAGAGCTTTCTATAGATCTGTCACCAACCTCAATATTTTCTATTACTTCATCTGCCTTTCTGTTCATTGCCTCAGAAGAACTGTTAACCATATTAATCTGTTCTGTCAGTTCATTGAGCAGAGCATTTGTTTCTTCTGCCTGTGCGGACTGTTCTTCTGCGCCTGAAGCCACATCCTGAATTGCTGTTCCCACATGTTCAGCAGATGCTGCTACTTCTTCACCTGATGCTGAAAGTTCTTCACTGGAAGCTGACAAATTACCTGATATATCTATCATTTGACCGACGAGTCCTTTCAGGTTTTTAAGCATATTGTTAAGAGCTTCTGACAGCTCTCCAACTTCATCTTTAGTTTTTACTTTCAGCTCTGCTACAGAAAGATTTCCACCTGCTATTTCTTCTGCAAAATCGATAGCATTTTTGAGTGGTTTTACTACAGATGAGGTTACCACAAAGACGATAATTGAAGCTATAATAATTGCAATTAATATAGTAATCAATATCTTATTTCTATATGTATCCAGTGCTGATTGATATTCTGAAGTAGGTAGTGCTGTTACTATTATATAATCTTCATAAGGCATATAATGCTGGAGCAGTTCTTCTCCCTCCAGATTGATAATATCACTGCCTTCCTGCTGGTTTAAAATCTTATTTCCCCAGCTGTAATCTGTAATACTGCTTCCTATTAGGCTGCTGTCAGGATGACTTATTATATTTCCAGTCTGATCTGTTATATAAACATAACCATTTCTACCGTATTTGGTTGTTTCTGCAGTACGGGTAATATCTATTTTTGCTAAAATTTCCTGCAGTTCTGCAGGCTGTACACCAATCTGAACAACTCCCGGTTTATCTGTTCTTCCAACTCCTATGTATTTAAATAATTCTTTATCTGATCCTCTCTGCTGAGGTGCCTGGGCCAGCTCAAAATCTTCGTTTTCCAGCCCTTCCAAAAATGGACGTGTCTGCTCCGATTCATTAAAATCAAAACCAATAAAATCTCTTACACTGGACCACCTTATTACACCTTCTGCATCTGTTACATGTATCTCTTCCACATTTAATTCTTCCATCATTGCATTTATCTTCCCCTGGAGCATTGGATCAGATGTTGTTGCCAAAAACTGATCTACTGTCCTGGCTATTGTAATTAGATATTTATCTATTGCCTCTTCAGTAAGCTGAGCATTTTCTCTCCTGTCATCAATTATTGTTTTTATTTCCTCCATCTTAGATGTTGCTGTTTCTTCAGTTTGATCCATTATATAGTCTCTCTGTGTGTCATATCCTATGTATCCTATTATGGCCATCCCTGCTATCAGAACAATAAGTGTAGGTATTAAGAATTTTGCACTAATAGACTTAAATTTTAGTAATTTCATTTTTTAAAAATCCCTCTCCTCTTTTATTTAAAATTTTTACTCAAATTTATACAAAATCATTTTACTCCTGACTCTTCTTAATCTTTCATATAATTAGTATCGTAATAATTATTATAAAAGTTAAATTTCTTTATCAACCGTAAAATTACCTCTCATTCAATTAAGGTCTTCAATCTCAAAAATACTCTCCATTTTAACCAAATTCTTTTTTAAAAAAAATAATATATTTGCAGGGCCTCAAACTTTTCTGAAGAAGAAGAATAATAGAGAAAAGAAAGGAGATATGATGAAAAAAATGATATTATTTTTTATAATTATTATTGTTTTTACCGCCACATCTGCTGTATCTGCAGAAATTAAAACTTACAGCTATAAAATTATTAATACCTATCCACATGACAGCACTGCTTTTACTCAGGGACTGGAGTTTTTTAATGGATTCCTGTATGAAGGTACCGGACTATATGGTGAGTCATCACTAAAAAAGGTCAATTTAAACACTGGTGAAATATTAAAAACCAAAAAAATGCCCGGAAATCATTTTGGAGAAGGTATAACTATATTAAATGATAAAATATACCAGCTAACATGGAAGGAAAATACCGCTTATGTTTATGACCTGAATTTTAATCTACTTAAAGAGTTCAGTTATAAAGGTGAAGGGTGGGGACTGGCTAATGACGGCCAACACCTGATAATGAGCAATGGAAGCAATAAAATATATTACAGAAATCCGGATGATTTTTCTGTGCTCAGAACTATAGAAGTGGCATCATACGGAGAAAAAATTTCTAATATAAATGAACTGGA
>CAZLIW010000200.1:0-4125 GCA_964559325.1 uncultured Halanaerobium sp.
ACTTCATTTTTGTTCAATGTTATAATTTTATAATTTAATCTTTCCATAATATCAACAACACAGGCAGATCCAAGACGGTTATCAAATGCTTTACCCATCATAATATCTCTTGTTTTATTATACTCAAATTTTACATCAGGTATAATTGGAGCACCAACTTCTATCCTGTAATCATTTATTATCTCTTCTTTAGTAGTTGCACCAACATCTATAACCATCTCAGTAATCTTAGTTATTCTGCTTTTTTCTTCTTCAGTCATAAAATGTGGTGGTTTAGAAGCAACTATTCCTTTAATATAATTTCCTTCACTATTTTTGATTCTAACTTTATGTGCAGGCACATTTTGAGAAAACCAGCCGCCAATTGTTATAAACTTCAAAGTTCCATTTTTGTTAATTGATTTTACCATAAATCCAATTTCATCAGAATGACCATCAAGCATAACAACAGGTTTTTTATCATCAAAGTTTTCATGATATAAATAGAAATTTCTGAGTTTATCTTCTTTTATTAAAAGATCATCATTAAGATATTCTCTAACTTCTTTAATTACTTCATCTTCAAAACCTGATATACCATTTGCATCTGAGAGCTTTTCAATTAAATTAATAGAATCCATTTAATTCACCTTCCTTAAATTTTAAAGGGGCCATAATGACCCCTTTTAGTTAAAAATATAAGCTTTTAATTCTATTCTTCTAAATATACTTCACGATAAAATTCCCATCCCAGAGGAGAAACATGCATACCTTTAACATGATCTTTTAATAAATAGGAAGTTGAATAGTAATAAATTGGCATTACTGGCATATCAGCCATCAAAATATCTTCTGCCTGGTGATAAAGTCTGGCTCTCTTTACAGGATCCTGTTCCTCACGAGCAGCTAAAACTAATTTATCATATTCTGGATTATTATATTGAGCATCATTGTTGGGGCTATCACTTATCCAAAGATCAAAGAGTGAACCTAAATCATTAAAATCAGAAAAATATCCATGTCTTGCAATATCATAATCTCCCTGTTTTCTGGTGTTAATAAATACTTTCCATTCCTGATTTGAAAGCCCTACATCTATGCCGAGATTCTTTTTCCACATTGCCTGAATTGCCTCTGCAACGGCTTTATGATTTTCACTTGTATTATAAAGCAGTGTTACTTCAGGAAATCCTTTACCTCCTGGATAACCTGCTTCTTTCATTAATTTTTTTGCCTCTTCGATATTTCCATTTACATTTATATAAGGTTCTACTTCAGATCTAAAATCCTTTTTTGGGTCTTCACCAGGAATTCCATAAGGTAAAAATCCTGTTGCTGGTTTTTGTCCACCTCTTGTAATAACCTGTACTAAAGCCTGACGATTAATCGCTGCTGAAAGTGCCTTCCTAACTTTTGCATTATCAAATGGTTCTTTATCAACATTAAATATGTAAAAATAAGGTCCTAATTGATCAATTACCTGAGCCTGCCCACTTTTTAAAAGCTGTGGTACCTGAATGGGGGGGATATTAGACATATAATCTATTTTATCTGTACGATAGGCGGTTAAAGCTGTATTACCATCAGTTATCATAACTAATTTAACCTGATCAATTTTGACATTTTCTTTATCCCAGTAATATGGATTTTTTTCTAAAAGAATATATTCATTATGTTTCCACTCTTTTACTCTAAAAGGACCATTACTAATAATAGTCTCAGTATCCTGTGACCATCCCTGTGGATTGGCTGCAACTACTTTCTCTTTTAATGGTAATAATAGATGCCAGGAAATAATATCCATAAAAAATGGTATTGGATATTCTAATTCTATCTCAAGAGTATTTTCATCGACTACAGTAACTCCTACATCTTCTTTTTTCATTTTTCCTTCATAATATGCTTTTGCATTTTTAATAGAGTAAGCATGATAGGCATAAGAAGACGCTGTTTCTGGATTAATAACACGCATTATACCATATTTAACATCTTCAGCATTTAACTCACTGCCATCAGACCATTTAAGATTATCTCGCAGATGAAAAGTATATTTTTTTCCATCTTCACTAACATCCCAGCTTTTTGCAATACCTGCTTCTGGTTTGTCATTATCGAGATTAATTCTGGCCAATCCTTCAAAAATATTAAAGATAACTGTAGAGCCATCAGCAGAATTATTAATTGCAGGATCAATAGTACGAGGCTCAGAAGTAATATTGGCCACTACAACCTTCTTTTCTGCAAGAACATTTACACTAAACAAAGCTGTAAATAAAATAAGTAAACATAATAAACTGATTTTTTTTCTCATTAACTTCAATCCTTTCATAATTAAAGTAATTTTAGTTTAATTCTTTTTATAATAAAACACAGCAAAAAAACCTAAACTTTGCTTCTGAAAATATATATAAACTTTAAATATTCGAAAAAAATCCCGAATCTTTAAAGTTAAAAAAGGTGACAGGCTACTTTATGAGAATCTGCAATCTCTTTTAAAACAGGCCTTTCTTCTTCGCAAATTTTCTTTTTGTATTTACACCTACTGTGAAACTTACATCCCTTTGGAGAGTTAAGCGGACTTGGTATTTCCCCACTCAGCATAATCCTTTTGTTCTCAGCAGATTTATCAGGATCAGGAATCGGAATCGATGATAAAAGTGCATTTGTATAAGGATGTTTAGGATTTTTATATAACTCATTACTTTCTGCCATTTCAACAATACTGCCCAGATACATAACTGCTATCCGGTCACTAATATGTTTAACCATTGAAAGATCATGAGCAATAAACAAATATGTAAGACCAAACTCCTGCTGCAGTTCTTCTAAAGTATTAACAATCTGTGCCTGTATTGAAACATCAAGTGCTGAAATAGGTTCATCACAGACAATTAATTCAGGTTCAACAACCAGTGCTCTGGCTATTCCTACTCTCTGCCTCTGTCCACCTGAAAACTCATGTGGATAACGGTTTGCCTGTTCACTATTTAAACCAACAACCTCCAGAAGTTCTCTTGCCTTTAACTCCCTTTCAGATTCACTGTACATATCATTTACTATCATTGATTCCTTAACAATATCAGCAACTGTCATCCTGGGATTTAAAGATGCATAGGGATCCTGAAAAATCATCTGAATTTTTTTGCGATAGGGATTCATTTCCGCTTCTTCAATATTAGAAATATCCTGGCCATCATAAATTATTTTACCATCAGTTGGTTCATATAATCTGACAATAGTACGACCTGTAGTTGTCTTTCCACAGCCGCTTTCACCTACAAGACCGAGAGTTTCCCCGCGCTTTATTGAAAAACTAACTCCATCTACTGCTTTTACATAATTAATCTTTTTCTTCAAAAAACCCTTTTTTATAGAAAAATATTTTTTTAAATTTTCAACTTTCAACAATTTTTCCATTTAGATCACCTTCCCCAGCTCTTTTGCCTTTGGATGCAGGAGCCAGCATCTGGAAAAATGTTTTCCACTTACTTTAAAAAGTTCGGGCATCTTTTCAAGACATATTTTCATTGTTTTAGAACAGCGCTGATTAAATGGACAGCCCTGTGGCAGATTTAGCAGGTCAGGTGGATTTCCTTCAATCGGAATTAACTTCTGCTTATCTAATTTTTCCGGGTTAGGAACTGACTGCAGCAGGCCTTTTGTATAAGGATGTTTACTATTATAAAAAATATCCCTAACACTTCCCTCTTCCATTACTTTACCACCATACATTACTATTACATCATCAGCACTATCTGCGATTACCCCCAGATCATGAGTGATTAATATTATTGAAGTATTCAGCTCTTTTTTTAAATTTTTCATCAACTCGAGAATCTGAGCCTGAATTGTCACATCAAGTGCAGTTGTTGGTTCATCAGCGATAAGGAGTTCCGGCCCACAGGCAATTGCCATTGCAATCATGACCCTCTGACGCATACCTCCAGAGAACTCATGTGGAAAATCATTTATTCTATTTGCTGCATCAGGTATACCAACTGATTTAAGCAGTTCTACTGCTTTTTTTTCGGCATCTTTAGCACCCATTTTTTTATGTTTGATCAGCGGTTCACAGAGCTGATATTTTACTGAAAGAACAGGGTTAAGAGAAGTCATAGGATCCTGAAAAATCATTCCAATATTATT
>CAZLIW010000201.1:0-4090 GCA_964559325.1 uncultured Halanaerobium sp.
ATTTATCTCTTAATAATCTAACAGCTTTATCTAAATTAGAATTAAATCTGTTTAAGTTAAGGATTTCAAATGTTTCTACATATTCATCTTTAATATCAGCATAATTTTTTTCTTCCTGTATTAAATAGCTTCCTACAGATGGATTTAAAATTTTTGTATACTGATAAAGTGCTTCTGCTTTATCTTCCAACAAGTCAACATTGATGCTGTCAGTACATTCAAATATAATGTCAGGTTGACATAAAACAGCAGCATCTGCAGCAAGATTAATATTTTCAAGATCATCATCTATATAGAGCATCAGATCAGGTGATATTCTGACCGGACCATTTTCTTTAATGATATCTTCTATTGATATCCATTCTCTCTGCCTGCTGAGTCCGCCCGCTTCCCAAAGAGCCTTACCTAATTCAGTTCTAAATGCTATATATTTTTTTATTTCTGCAGAATATATTATAAAATCGGGAATAAGTAGAGTTGTTTTTCTTGGGACTTCAAAAGAAATTTTATCTGCTTTTTGAGGTGGAGGAACTGATTCTTTAAGTCCAATAGGATGTTTTATTAGTTCTGTTGAGCTGGGAATGCTCATGGGAATGTAATATATATCTTCGGCTTTTAATTCATCTATCAGCTTTAAGATAAAATATTTTGTGTAGGCTATTTTATATGTATTTTTAAATACTGCTTCTATTTTATTTCTTCCTGCATTTATAAAATCTTCTCTGCTTATATTGTTTATCAGCAGATCTATCAATAAGTCAAATAATTCTCTGCGCAGCTCATTTAATGGATTATGTAAAAATCTCTCTACATTGTTTGACATTGTTATATCTTTTAATGATAATTTTTTCATTATTTTATTTTCGAGCTTTCGATATTCTCTGCTTAAATTACTGCTTAATTCAAATTTATCCGGAAAACTGTTAATAATAAATTCATCTCTTGTTTTATCAAACTGTTCATAAAAGATGCTTCGGTAGTTTTCTGGAATTTTAATAGAATCTTCTGCCATTTTTATCTCTTTATTTTCTTCAATTAAATTTTTCAACTCTTCAAAAGAAGATAACCACTCGGAAGAAAAATTATTTTTAGATAGATTTTCTTTTAATTTTTCCATAAATACACCTCAATTATTTAAAGTTTTGTTAAATTATTGGGCCCTTAGTATATATATCCATAGATTTTGTATAATTAATAGCTTCACCTTTTGTCATATTGCCAGAACAAACTTCCAGAAGTAATTTAAGTGATATTTCTCCTATTTCTTCAATAGATTTTTTCCCACTCAATATATCGCTGGCATCTACATCCATATCATTTTTCATATTGTTAAATGTAATATTATTACCACAAATTTTAATTACCGGCACAATGGGAAAACCCTGTGGTGCTCCTCTTCCAGTTGAAAATAATATTATTTGAGAACCTCCTACTGCCATACCTGTTAAAACTTCTATTTCTCTCCCTGGTGTATCTTTAATCCAGAGGCCTGGCCCATCCGGTTTTTCGGAATATTCCATTACTCCCTGAATTTCTCTGGTGCCTGATTTAACAATTGCCCCTAAAGATTTTTCTTCAATAGAACTTAAACCACCCTTTATATTACCCGGTGTTGGCTGGCCTTCTCTCATATCTACACCCATAGATTTTGCCCTGTCTTCCATCTCACTTACAATTCTTTCTATTTCTGAAGCTACAAATGAATTTTTTGCTCTTCTTTTTAGTATCTGTTCTGCTCCAATAAATTCAGTTGTTTCTCCAAAAATCACTTTACCACCTGCATCAACAATTCTATCTGCAACATAACCAATAACAGGATTTGAAGTAACACCAGATGTGGCATCAGAAGCTCCACATTTAATACCCATTGTTATCTCTGACAGGTCAGCTTCTTTTCTCTGCTGGCCGGATATTTTCCTTACCAAATCCTGGGCAAGCTCTATACCCAACTGCATCGCTTTTATGGTACCTCCTACTTCCTGAACGGTTATTCTTTCCACAGGTTTACCTGTTTCCTTTATCTCTTTATACAGTCTTTCTGTATCAACTCCCTCACAGCCCAGACTAACTATCAGTACTGCACCGGCATTGGGATTTTGTCCTATCTTAATTAAAGAGTCAGTAATTACCTTCAAATCAGGAGGAGTCTGACAGCAGCCCTGATGATGAAGTATTCCTTCGGTCATTTTTGTGTTTTCTACTATATTCTCCACTACTTCATTAACACATACAACCGAAGGAATAACTGCTACATGGTTGCGTGTTCCAACAGATCCATTTTCTCTATAATATCCTTTAAATTTCAAATTTTTCACCTCACTTTTAATTAGTTCTCATTTAATATCTCCTCTACCTCTTGTACTGTCCAAATTATGAACGTGAACATATTCACCTATTTTTATATCTTTAGATGCCTGTCCAATTACTTCTCCATATTTTACTATCTCTTCTGATTTATTGATATTCTTTACTGCTATTTTATGCCCAAATGGAATTTTTTCTTTAGATTTAAGCAGCTCTTTCTCTTCTCCGTCTTTTTTTAAAACCCTTATTTGAGAATTCTCCGAAGTTTCAAAAAATATTGTAGCTACATTATCTTTTTCATCCATTAAAAGTCCAACAATATTATTTTCAGAAGCCATATTTTCACCTCTTCTCTTTTTTTATATATTGCCATACTATTGGTTTAATTTATAATATTAAGACTATTTATTTTAAGTATTATGTATGATGTATACATTACATTTTAATTATAAGACTATTTATATAATTTGTCAACAAAAATAGACATATTTTTTTTATTGAATATAAAAAATCCAGAATCTATCATAATTTAATAATAACTGCTGGATTTCATCTGGATTTGTATAGTTTTTTATTCTTTTTTAAAAACCACTAATATATTACTGCTTAATTATTTTTTCTAAATTATCACATGAAATTTCAACACCATGATCGTCATTATGATTTTCTTCATATCCTGCACTTATCTGCTTTACAACTTTTAAGGTTCTCTGAAATGCAAGTTTTAAATTTGTGGAATCCCACTCCCAGCTTTTATCAAAGTCTTTTTTCTGTATATTTTCAATAGTTTTTGTGTGTTCTACATAGGAATCTTTAAATCTTTTTTCATTTTCAAGTGGTATTATTTGAAAAGTCTGGATATTTTGAAATGATTTTTCAAACAATTTATAGGCGTGTTCGTTGCTGCTTAATTCCATAAGAGACATATGAAATTTTGCATCTATTCGTGCATAATTATGCACATCGAATGTTTCATAATACTTTTTAAACTGTTTTTTTATTTCATCTAATTTATCCATTATTCCTTTTTTCTCTTCTTCTGTCCCGGTCTTAAGTCTGTTAATTATTTTTTGGATAGCATATTTTTCCATTAAGCATCTTATTTCATAAATATCTATAACATCAGAAGGAGTTAATTTCCTAACATAAACACCTTTATTTGGTATATTTACTGTTAATCCTTCCACAGATAATTCTTTCAAAGATTCTCTAACAGGTGATCGACTTACATTTAAAGTTTCTGCTATTTCCTTTTCCTGAATCCAGTCACCCGGTTTTAGTCTTCCTGAAATAATTTCTTTTTTAATATAGTTATATACCTGTTCTTTTTTAGTTATAATCCCCGAATTTTCAGCCACAACATTCGCCTCCATTTTCTATATATTTATAATTATGTATTATGTATACTTTATACTTTATTTATATTTTACCATATTATCTGATAATTTTAAAGCATAATTTACATTATACAATTTACTATATCATTTATTTATGCTTTATTCAGCTTTTCTTAATTTTTTTTGCATATAAATTAAACCCCTGCCAAAAAACAGAGGCTGAGAAAAAATTATTTATTATTTCACCTGGGACATTTATTCTAATCTACTTTAATTTATTTAAAAATTACCTGCAGAAGAAATTATTAGAGATTATCAAAATTACTATATTAATTTTCTAATAGAGCATATCTTTTACCATTTTTTAAATGAAATTTTAACTTTTGCATTGATTTATTGAAATTATTTTCTTCTATTGCCTTAATAATATCCATATGTTCTTCTAAAGT
>CAZLIW010000202.1:0-4040 GCA_964559325.1 uncultured Halanaerobium sp.
CTGGAAAAGTTAAGCTTTTTTGCTGTCCAGTTTATGTCAAGTGGAAAAGAACTTCCGGCCAGTGCCCCGGAACCAAGTGGAGAAATATTTATCCTTTTTCTGCAGTCCATATATCTTTCTTTATCCCTTTTGAGTTTAAAATAATATGCGAGAAGATGGTGACCAAAGCTGATTACCTGAGCTCTCTGCATGTGTGTATAACCGGGCATCACAGTTTTCTTGTTTTTTTCAGCAATTTCCAGTAAAATCTTAAGAAAGTTATCAATAAAATCAATTATTTCATCTGTTTTATCTCTCAGATAAAGCCTCATATCCAGGGCAACCTGATCATTTCTACTTCTTCCGGTATGCAATTTTCCAGCTTTTTTACCTATTTGTTCTAATAACCTTTTTTCAATAAGTGTATGGATATCTTCTGCTTCTGTAAAATCAACATCTCCTCTGTTAATTTCATCTGCAAGCTCTTCTTTTACTTTTTTAAGGCCGTTAATTATAATAACAGCTTCTTCTGCTGGTATTATATTCTGTCGGCCCAGCATTTCTACATGAACCAGACTTCCCTGTATATCATATTCCATCAAATGTATATCAAATGATAAAGATGAATTAAATTCATCCATCATCTGATCTGTATCAGCTTCAAATCGGCCGCCCCAGAGCTTCATCTATTTTTTCACCTCGGAATAATTATATGCTACCTGAAGAGGTAGTGCCCATAGATTAATAAATCCAGCTGCAGAATCATGGTCAAAAACATCATTTTCATCATAAGTGGCCAGCCCATACTGGTAAAGTGAATTGTCAGATTTTCTGCCCACAACTACAGCATTTCCTTTTTCCAGTTTTATTTTTACTGTACCATTGACCTTTTCCTGTGTTTTATTTATAAAAGAATCCAGAGCCTCTCTTAGAGGAGAAAACCACTGGCCGTAATATGTCATTTCAGCATATTTATCAGAAATCTGGGCTTTATAATTCTTACTTTCCCTATCCAGTGTAAGTGATTCTAGAGCTTTATGTGCTTTTATGAGAATATCTGCTGCAGGTGCTTCATAAATTTCTCTGGATTTAATTCCAACGAGCCTATCTTCAACCATATCAAATCTTCCCACACCATATTCTGACCCTATTTTATTTAATTCCTGCACAAGTTCTTCTGGTGATACAGCTTTATCATCCAGCTTTACTGGAATTCCCTGAGAAAAAGATATTGTTAAATATAAAGGTTCATCAGGAGTATCTTTTACTGCTTTTGTCCACTGATAGGCATCAGCAGGTGGTTCTTCCCATGGATCTTCAAGAATACCACATTCAATACTTATTCCCCATAGATTCTGGTCGATACTGTATGGACTATCTTTTGTTGCCTGTACTTCTATATTATTTTTAGCTGCATACTCAATTTCTTCTTCTCTGGAAGTAAAACCCCAGTCTCTTAAAGGTGCAATTACTGCAAGATCTGGGTCAAGGGCTTTAAAAGAGACTTCAAATCTCACCTGATCATTTCCCTTACCTGTACATCCGTGTGCAACAGCATCTACATTTTCTTTATGAGCTATTTCTACCATTTTTTTGGCAATAAGGGGTCTCGCCAGTGCAGTAGCCAGAGGATATTTACCCTGATAAAGTGCGTTTGCTTTTAAACCTGCAAAAACATATTCTCCTAAAAAATCTTCTTTTAAATCATCTATATAGGCTTTTACCGCACCTGTTTTTAGTGCTTTTTCTTTTACTTTTTCCCAGTCCTGCTGCTGGCCCAGATCAGCAGTGTATGTTATTACATCTGCATCATATTTATCTTCCAACCATTTTATACAGACAGAAGTATCAAGTCCACCAGAATATGCAAGCAAAATTTTATTTATATTTTTATTATTATTTTTCATTATTTGTACCTCCAGTTATTTTTTGAATTTATTTGTCACAAATATCAGTAAGTATATACTCTCATTATAAAAATCGGTCTTTTCAGCTATAAATACACTAAATTAATTTATTAAATGTACTCAGATGACCTATATCGTCGACGCTTCATAATCTTCATAATTATTATTCCTCCTTTGAAGAAATAAATTTCTATATAAATACAAAAAACCCGCCTCATAGATAGAGACAGGTTAATTCCGTGGTACCACTCTGGTTGGCAGATATATCGATTCATATCCACCCACTTAAACATTTAACGCATTTATTACGTTTTTTCCTACTTTATTCAGAAAAAAATCTCCCAGGTGCGCTTCAAAAATAGATTTTGGCTGAGCTCTCACCAAATCTCAACTCGCTTATCCA
This sequence comes from uncultured Halanaerobium sp., assembly GCA_964559325.1. Taxonomy (GTDB): domain Bacteria; phylum Bacillota; class Halanaerobiia; order Halanaerobiales; family Halanaerobiaceae; genus QPJE01. The sequence goes on from CAZLIW010000202.1 coordinate 2,290, forward strand.
ACCTATTTTTTACTCTCCTGTTCAAAGAAATTTAATATTAATTTTTAAACATTATATATTATTATATGATTATTTGCAAGTTTTTTAAAAATGAATTTTTTATTTTCATCTATTCAATCAAATAAACTCGTTTAGAAATGCTACATTATTGAAATAATTTTACACAGATATTGATTATTTTTAAAAACTTCTATATTTATAGAGAAATTAATTAATAATAGTAATTACTATTGATAAAAAAATTTTCTTATGTTATAATATATACTAGTAAATATAAATTAACTACATAGGAGGTATTTATTTATGATAAGAGTTGGACAAAAAGCACCCGATTTTGAAGCGAGTGCTTATCACAAAGGTGAATTTAAAGATGTTAAATTATCTGATTATGATGGACAGTGGAGGGTAGTTTGTTTCTATCCAGGCGACTTCACATTTGTATGACCTACTGAACTGTCGGCAGTTGCCGTCAAGTATGATGAATTAAAAGAACTGGATGTAGAAGTTCTTTCTGTAAGTACTAATAGTGTGCAGAGCCACAAGATCTGGGATGAAACTGAACTTTCTAAAATGGTTGAAGGTGGAATACCTTATCCAATGGTTTCAGATTCAGCCGGAAAAATCGGTAAAAAATATGGCGTATATGATGAAGAATCCGGTGTAGATGTACGCGGCAGATTTATTATTGACCCGGATGGTATACTACAGGCTATGGAAGTACTAACACCTCCTGTTGGTAGAAATGTTGAAGAGCTTATTAGACAGGTCAAAGCATTCCAGCTGGTTAGAAAAACTAATGGAGAACAGGTTACTCCTTCAGGCTGGCAGCCGGGCAAACCTACCTTAAATCCTGGCCCTGATGCAGTTGGCAAAATATATAAACAGTGGACAACAGATAACGCATTCACTAAATAATATGTAAATTAAGATGGCCACCGGTCATTTAAAAAATAAACTATTTTTATAGAACCCCAATTCTTTTTGAATTGGGGTTTTTAAAATATAAAGTAATATGTGCTAAAAATATTTTACCACATCAGTCATTTTTCGTTAATCACTCTTAAACAGATATTGTATGGTTTGTTGGAATTTGTAATACTTCTGATGCAGTCTTGATAAATTTGAAGAAAAGTAATTTGGTGCAGGAATATTCTATCTTTCAAAAATTATTTTTTCACCACGCCTTTTTATTTCCCTGATATTACTTTTACTTCCACTCATCATCTTTTTAAACTTCTCTGTAATACTATAATTATCTGCAAAGTGAATTGGTATAAACATCTCCGGACTTATTTTTTCAACAAAATACTGACCTGCCAGATAATAATTTTCTTCCAGGCGAGGATCAACCGGTACAAATGCAATATTAATATTTTCCTCAGTCAATTTTTTTACTTCTTTTTTATAGTTCCGTTCTTCTCTTTCCTGTACACGGGGACTAAATTTTTTCCACTTCCACCAGTTTAAGTCCCCTGCATGAAAAATATTAATATCCGGTGTTTTGACCAAAAAAGAAACTCCCTCATCTGTACTGCCAAATGTTCTTATTTCAATATCTGAAACAGTTAATTTCTGGTCTTTAGAAACCATAATTATATTTTTCTGTGTAAAATCTATTTCAATATCATCACTAAGAATATAGTATATTTCATCTAAATACTGCTGCCATGTAAAAATAACCTTATTATAGTGATCATGATGTCTGTGAGAAACAAATACAAAAGCTCTATCGATATTATCAAAACTGTTTT
>CAZLIW010000203.1:0-4024 GCA_964559325.1 uncultured Halanaerobium sp.
AATCTGTTTTTGCAATAAATGGCATCGGCAGGATGATTGTGAGAGGGATCAGCACCCGCGACTTTCCTGTTGTTCAGTCTTCTGTAATGATGGTAGCATTATTATTTGTTTTTATAAATCTATTTGTTGACTTAATTTATGCATATATAGATCCGCGGATCAGATATGAGTAGGGGCTGATAAAATGAGAAGAAGTGAAGAAAAAATAGAAGCAGGAACTCTATATAAATTATGGAGAAGTTTAAAAAGGAATAAAATGGCTCTGTTCGGATTTGCACTGATTATTATTATTATTTCAATAGCAGTTCTGGCACCTTTTGTAGCACCATATGATCCATATAAACAGAGTCTTACCAATCGATTTAAGCCTGTAGGTAGTGAGAGTCATCTTCTTGGTACAGATGAATATGGCAGAGATATTTTGAGCAGATTAATCTATGGTTCTCGTATTTCTCTTTCAGTTGGTTTTGCAGCTGTTTTTCTGGGGCTGATTGTAGGAGTTTCACTGGGACTTGCAGCAGGTTTTTATCCTAAAGCAGATAATATAATTATGCGGCTAATGGATATAATGCTTGCTTTTCCAGGTGTTTTGCTGGCTCTTTCTATAATTGCCGTTTTAGGTCCGGGTCTGATTAATGTTATAATTGCAATCAGTATTTGGTCTATACCGACATTTACCCGGATTGTAAGGGGACAGGTTCTTTCTTTAAAAGAAAACGAATATGTTATGGCAAGCAGAGCTTTAGGTGCTAAAGATGTAAGAATTATGTTCAAGCATATTTTACCCAACTGTTTTGGACCGATAATTGTTTATGCAACACTGCGGCTTGCATCTTCCATTTTATCGGCTGCCGCACTTTCATTTTTGGGACTTGGTGCACAGCCACCTCTTCCAGAATGGGGTGCTATGGTGAGCACAGGTCGTTCATTTATTTACAATGCTCCCCATATGGTAATAGTACCTGGAATTGCAATTGCAATGGTTGTCTTTGCTTTTAATTTAATTGGTGACGGCCTCAGGGATGCTCTGGATCCCGGAAGCCGCTAAAATAATAACAGAATTGAGAAGGAGGAGTAGTTTTGAAAAAAGTAAGTATTTTAATTTTGATGGTATTTTTAGTGACAGCTCTTAGTTTTGGTGTTTCAGCACAGGAAAAAGTAATAACCTATGCTACAAGTGGTGAAGTTGTTGGTCTGTCACCGATATTAACAAATGATTCAGCTTCTGCTACAGTTCAGGTGCAGGTTTATGAGACACTATTTTTGCGTGATGGAAAGACAAATGAAATAAAGCCAAATCTGGCTAAATCCTATTCCAACCCTGATCCAAATACATGGATCATTGAATTAAGAGATGATGTTTATTTTCATGATGGGACTAAATTCAATGCAGAAGCAGTTAAATTTTCATTTGACCGCCTGAGAGATCCGGATGTTGCTGCACCACGGGCAAGTCTGCTTGAACCGGTTGACACTATTGAGGCAGTTGATGAATATACAGTCAAAATCACAACCAAATATCCTTATGGTCCATTTCTGGCAGCTTTAACACATTCTAATTCTGCTATTGTAAGTCCGTCAGCAGTTGAAAAATACGGTGATTTAATGCAGAATGCATGTGGAACAGGTCCATTTAAAGTAGAAGAGTGGGATGCTGGGAATCAGCTGACACTTGTAAAGAACGAAAATTACTGGGGCGGAGAGGTTAAAATTGATAAGGCAGTTTACAAAGTAGTTCCAGAAGCTGCCACACAGGTTGCTATGCTTGAAACTGGCGAAGTTGATTTTATTGATTCAGTTCCGTCAGAACACCTAATGCGCCTTAAAGCAAATCCAGAAATAGATATTGATATGGTTGAAGGTACTCCTATAAGATATCTTGGATTTAATTTTGAAAGAGAAGAATTTAATGACAGAACTTTAAGAAGAGCTATTGCTTATGCCATAGATCGTGAAGGAATTATTTCTACAATGAATGGTCTGGCATACAAATCTTATGGTGTAATTGGGCCTAAAGTATTTGGTTATACAGAAGAAGTAGAAAAATATGGTCAGGAATATGATCCTAAAAAAGCCAAAGAACTGTTAGAACAGGCAGGTTATGCTGATGGATTTGAAACAACAATCTGGACCACATCTGTCAGTACAGAATATACCCGAAATGCAGAGATGATTCAGGCTATGTTAAAGGAAGTCGGCATTAATGCAGATATCAGAACACTGGAATGGGGAGCCTATCTTGCAGAAACACGTAAAGGAAGTACAGATCTATTTCTGCTGGGATGGTCTAACTTAACTGCAGATGGAAGTGAGTTAATCTATCCAAACCTTCACTCAGATAATATTGGTGGAGCAAATAGATCTTTCTATAATGGAGCAGATGCATATATAGAAGCATCTCGCGGTACAGTTGATCAGGAAAAAAGGCTGGAATACCTCAGTAAAGCAAACAACTATTTAGTTGATAATGCTGTCTGGGTACCACTTTATCATCAGTCTGTTTATGTTATTTACAGAGATAGAGTAAAGGGTCTAACAATTCAGCCGAATGGCAACTGGTATCTCAAAAATGTTGATGTAGAGTAATTTTATAAAATGTAAAATGGTTTAAAGAAAAATTATGTTAATTTAAGGCCTCCTGTAAGGGAGGTCTTTTTTTACTATAATTTGCCTATATACAGGTAATGTTGTAAACTATAATTAGGAAGAAAATTAAAAGGGATGGTTATATGCAGAAAAGAATAAGAAATTATTTTGATGTAGAAAAGCACAGCAGTTTAAAACCAGGTAATCTGAACAAAATAACTGATGTTGAAGGTATTAAAGTAGGTCACTCTACCCTGGCAGATTGTGATATACAGACAGGAGTGACCATTATAATGCCACATGAAAATAATATTTTTAAAAATAAGCTGAGGGCGGCTGTTCAGGTTATAAATGGATTTGGCAAAAGTATAGGTCTTGAACAAATAAGAGAATTGGGGACTATTGAATCTCCTATAGCACTTACAAACACCCTTAATGTGAGCACAGTATCTTCTGCTGTAATAAAGGATATACTTGCACAGAATGAAGATATAGGCGGGAAAGCCGGCAGTTTTAATTCTACTGTATTGGAGTGTAATGATCAATATCTAAATAATTTAAGGGGATTAGCAGTACAGGAAGAAGACTATTTTACAGCAAAAACAAATATCAAAAATGATTTTAGGGAAGGTGCTGTTGGAGCAGGTAGAGGGATGTCCTGTTATGGATTAAAAGGTGGTATAGGTTCTTCTTCCCGCAGATTTAAAATTGTTGATGATGAATATCATGTAGGAGTTCTTTTGTTAAGCAATTTTGGTAAAAAGAAGGATTTTTTGCTGTACGGAAAGAGCTTAAATGATATTATGCCTTACAAAGATGAAAAAGAAAAAAATGATAGAAAATATAAATCACAGGATGGCTCGGTTATTGTAATCCTTGCCACTGATCTTCCTCTTTCTTCAAGACAATTAAAAAGATTATGTGTTAGAGCAGGAGCAGGTCTTGCCAGAACAGGTACATATATTAGTAATGGCAGTGGTGATATAGTGCTTGCTTTTTCTACTTCAGATTATATTAAGGAATATGACAGAAGTAAATTTTTGCAAAATAAAATCTTAAAAGACCGAAAGTTAGATATTGTTTTTAAAGCAGCTGTTGAATCAACTCAGGAAGCAGTTTATAATTCGATGGTTACTGCTGAGCCGGTAACTGGATTTAAAGGCCACAGTCGAGAATCATTAAAAAAATTTTTAAATAATATGGAAAGGTGATTTAGATGGATACTGATAAAATCATTTCTGATTTTGAAACTGCTGTTAAGGAAATTATTTCTTTGTCCGGAGCTGGAGCAGATGATATAATGGTAATAGGTGGAAGCAGCAGTGAGATTAAAGGAGAAAAAATTGGTTCATCAACTGACCTAAATATTGGTGAGATGATTATAAAAAAATTAATAGAAATTTTGATAGAAAATAATATATATGCTGCTGTACAGGGT
>CAZLIW010000204.1:0-4005 GCA_964559325.1 uncultured Halanaerobium sp.
ATTATTGTCGGATTTGAACCTAATAAAAACAAACTGCTGGATTATGATCAGGCATATTCGGAAGCGATGAATTATTCAGAAAAATATGGTTTTGAAATCAGACCGAACAGCAAAATTATTAATATTTCGGTCGGAGAAGCACAGAGAGTGGAAATATTAAAGGCTCTTTACAGAGGAGCAGAAATACTTATACTGGATGAACCAACAGCGGTTTTAACTCCACAGGAAACAGAGGAATTATTTAAAATTATACGTTCATTGAAAGAAAATGGGAAAACAATAATTTTTATTTCACATAAATTAGATGAAGTTCTGGAAATAGCAGATAGGATTACTGTTATGAGAAAAGGTAATAAAGTGGAAACGCTTCCACAGAGTGAAGCTACTAAAGAAAAACTGGCCTATCTTATGGTCGGAAGAGAAGTTTTTCTTGATTTTAAAATAGAAGAAAATGAACCCGGAGATAAAATTTTAGAAGTTAAAAATCTGAATGCACTCGGGCGCAGAAAGCTTTCAAATCTTAAGGATGTTTCTTTTGAGATAAGAGAGGGGGAAATACTGGGTGTTGCTGGAATAGATGGAAATGGTCAGACAGAACTTGTTGAAGCTCTGACCGGTTTGAGAAAGGTAGAAAGTGGTGAGATTATAATTAGAGGAGAAGAAATAACAAATAAATCTCCTCTGGAAATTCGTCATCATGGTGTTTCTCATATTCCAGAAGACCGCAACAAAACAGGTTCATGTAAGGAATTAACTATTCAGGAAAATTTAATAGCAAATAAACTTCCCCAGGATCCCTATTCTTCTAAAAGCGGTATTATTAACTTTAAAAAAGTAAAGAACTTTGCAGAAGATTTGATAGATAAATTTGACATCCGTCCTCCCAAAACTGATGTAAAAATGCAGAGTCTTTCTGGAGGAAATGCACAGAAGGTAATTGTAGCCAGAGAAGTTGCAGAAGATGCAAAACTTATAATAGCTTCTCAGCCGACCAGAGGTATTGATATTGGTTCAATTGAATTTATTAGGTCTGTTCTGCTGGATGAGAGAAAAGCAGGGAAAGCAGTACTGTTAGTTTCCGCTGATTTAGAAGAAATACTTTCCTTAAGTGACAGAATTATAGTAATGTATGAAGGACAAATACAGGGAACACTGGATATAGAGGAAGCAAATGAAAATAATCTTGGTCTGATGATGACAGGTGGAAATCCTGATTTTGAGGGTGGTGTAACCGCATGAATGATAAATTAAGAGATTTTCTTTATGAAAGACAGTCTCTGCTGAATGTATTTATAGCAGTTTTTACTGCAATGATAGTGGGAACATTAGTAATATATTTTATGGGTTATGATATTTTAGAATCATATGAAGCACTGTATCAGGGTGCATTTAAAGGAAGGTTTAACTTTGGTGGTACTCTTGAGAGATTTGTACCTCTTCTCCTTAGCGGTTTAGCTTTTGCTGTTGCATCAAAAGCATCTATTTTTAATATTGGTGTTGAAGGTCAGCTTTATTTTGGTGCAATAACAGCAGCCTTTTTTGGTTATATTATAAAAGGAGTACCTTCTCTGGTGCATATACCGATCACCCTGCTTTTAGCAGCAGTGGCAGGTGGACTCTGGGCGATAATTCCAGGGTTTTTAAGAGCAAAATACAATGTTAATGAAGTTACAACAACAATTATGTTAAATTATGTGGCTATTTTCTTTGTTGGATATATTGTTAATCATACTTTTAAAAATCCTAATGTAGGGGTTCCACAGACACCCAATGTCCAGCCTACAGCCATGCTGCCGAAGATAATGCTTCCCAGCCGGGCAAATATCGGTATTTTTATTGCACTTGCTTTACTGTTATTTTTCATCTGGCTTTTAGGTAAAACTACATTTGGATATAAAGTTAGAGCAGTAGGTTTTAATCCATTTTTTACTGATTATGTTGGAGTCAAATCCAAACTTATAATGGTTTCAACAATGTTTTTAAGTGGAGCTATTGGTGGAGTTCTCGGTGGTGTTGAAGTGCTGGGAATATACGGATATGTGTTGGATAACTTTTCACCTGGTTATGGTTTTGACGGAATTATGGTTGGTTTACTGGCCAGAAACAATCTAAAAGCTCTTCCTTTTGTAGCTTTTTTCCTGGCAGCACTTCGTTCTGGAGCAATCAATATGGAAAGATTTACAGGTGTACCTAAAGAAGTAATAGGAGTTATAGAGGCAGTTATTATTCTTTTAGCTGCTGCAGAAGTTATAGTAGAAATTAAGAAGAGAAAGAGTTCGGACAAAGGAGGGGTTGAAGTTGGGTGATCTTGGATTAATTATAAATTTAAATTTATTGAGGGCAACACTCAGAATGTCAACACCTATCGCACTTGCTGCTATGGGACTTGTAATAACAGAACAGGCTGCAATTACAAATATTGGTATTGAAGGTATTATGCTGATAGGATCTTTTGTTGCTGTGGCAGTGAGTTATTTTACCGGCAGCTGGGTGCTGGGAATTCTGGCAGCGGTTGCAGCTGGAGTTATAGTTGCACTGGTTATGGCTGTAATTCATCTAAAATTTAAGGCCAATGTATTTGTTGCCGGGATCGCAATCAACCTTTTTGCAATAGAATTTACTCGCTTTTTACTGAGAAATATATTTAATACTGCAGGAAGTTTTTATGATCCAAATATTGCTGCAATCCCGTCTATTACCATACCAATTATTGATAAAATTCCTGTACTTGGAACTTTATTAAGCGGATTTAAATTAACAGATTATCTCGGTATTATACTTGTTTTTGTAACATATTTTATTCTATACAAAACCGTCTGGGGATTAAGGATTCGCTTTGTAGGAATACATCCACTATCTGCAGAAACTGGTGGAGTTCATGTTAATATCAAAAAATATCAGGCAATGATATTAAGTGGAATTTTTGGAGGGCTTGCTGGAGCACATCTGTCACTTGGATATACAAGACAGTTTATAGAAAACATGACAAATGGGCGTGGATTTATTGGAGTAGCTGCTATGTATTTTGGTGGAGTGACCCCTATAAATACATGGTTTGCCAGTCTGTTCTTTGGTTTTACTGAAGCTTTAGGCAACAATCTTCAGACATTTGGACTTCCATCACAGTTTATGCTGATGATTCCATATATAGCCACTGTGGTTGCAATTACAATTGGTATGATTAGAAAACAGAAAAGAGAAAAAAATAATTTACTTTAATATAACGTAGAATTAAAATAACTTAGATAAAAAAATATAGGTATAGAAATATAGATATAGAAACTTATGTAGAAACCATAGATATAATAATATGTAAAGATAAATCAAAATTATTTATTTTGATCAGTTTCTATAATTTAGAATAACACAATAGGAGGAATTAATTTGGCAGATAAAAAGAAAATTATATTAGATGTTGATCCAGGTCATGATGATGCAGTGGCAATTCTGCTTGCTGCAAAAAACGAAAAACTGGACCTGAGAGGAATAACGGTTGTTGCAGGAAATCAGACTTTAGAAAAAACTCTGCAGAACACTCTTAACGTATGCAGTTTTGCAGGACTTGATGATATTCCTATTTTTGCCGGTATGGCAAAGCCTTTAGTAAGAGAACAGGTTGTTGCCGATGATATCCACGGTGATAGCGGGCTTGATGGGCCAGAATTTCCAGAAAGCACCTTAAAAGAAAAAGATAAACATGCGGTAGATTTTATAATAGAAGAATGTCTGGCAGCAGAAGATGGAATTACTCTTATCCCAACCGGACCGCTGACAAATATTGCTATGGCATTAATTAGAGAGCCTAAAATAAAAGAAAATATCGACGAAATAGTGCTGATGGGTGGTTCCTATACTCTGGGAAATACTACACCAGCTGCTGAATTTAACATCTATGTTGATGGAGAAGCAGCTAAAGTCGTTTTCGAAAGTGGACTTGATGTTACAATGGTGGGCCTTGATCTAACACATCAGGCAAAGGCATATCCTGAGGTGCTTGATAGAATA
>CAZLIW010000205.1:0-3912 GCA_964559325.1 uncultured Halanaerobium sp.
ATAATAGTTGCTGTTAATATTTTTGAAAAAACTATTAGATTTAACGTAACTATAACTATATTAGGAGGGAAAAAATGGAGAGAGCAGATAAAGGGCTTGCATTTATGCTCCAATATGAAAATGTAGCCTGGTATGAAGATGGTAAGGTAAAGATACTTGATAGAAGAATATATCCAAACAAAGTGGAATATGCTGTTTGTAAAGATCATAAGGAAGTGGCCCAGGCTATAGCAGATATGGTTACTCAGAGTGGGGGGCCCTATCTTGCTGCAGCTATGGGAATGGCTCTTGCTGCATATGAGGTTAGAGATAGAACAAAAAAAGAGCAGTTAGATTATTTAAAAAAAGCAGCATATACCCTTTCTCATGCAAGACCAACTACTGTAAAAAGAATGGAAATGGTAGTAGAAAAGTCTCTTTCTGCAGCGGAAGAAGCACTTAAATCAGGTCAAAAAGCTGATCAGGCTATATTTGAACATGCATTGGAAGAGGTTAACAATAAATATAAGAGAATAGATAAAATTGCTGATAATTTAGTAGATTTTTTTCCCGACAGAGGAACTATTATGACACAGTGTTTTGCAGAGTCAATAGTAGGACTTATGCTGAGAGAGGCAGAAAACAGAGATAAAGATATTAAAGTAATCTGTCCGGAGACACGTCCATATTTTCAGGGGGCACGGCTGACAGCAAGTGTTGCCTGTGATCAGGGCTTTGATGTGACAGTAATAACAGATAATATGCCCGGTTATGTAATGAAGAAAGAAAATGTGGATTTGATTACTTCTGCAGCAGATGCAATAACAATGGATGGACATGTAGTTAATAAAATAGGGACATTTCAGATTGCGATGGCCGCACATTATTATGATATACCATATTTTGTAACAGGAGCTCCAGACAGGGATCATCCGGATATTGACAGTGTAGAAATTGAAGAAAGAGATGGGGATTTTGTACTGCAGGCAATGGGAAAAAGAACTGCAATGGAAGGTGTTAAAGGATATTATCCTGCTTTTGATATTACACCACCTAAATTTGTAAGTGGAGTAGTCACCGAAAAAGGAATATATTCTCCCTATAATCTTGAAAAATATTATAAGTAATGAGTAATATGATATTTTAAGTGTCTAAAAAATAAGTTGTGTAAATAGAATATGATATTTTTAAATAATATTGATTTTCAGAAAAAATAATAGAGATTTAAAATATAGTCTGACAATTCTTGAAATTAATAAAAATTTGATATATAATTCATATATAATACCAGTGGAAGGAAGTGCATTTGATGGCATATAATTTTAAAGGTAGAAGTTTTTTGACACTGCTTGATTACAGCAGAGAAGAGATAGAATATCTGCTCAACCTGGCAGAAAACCTGAAAGCTAAAAAAATGTCATGTATTAGAGGCAATAGTCTGGAAGGAAAGAATATTGCTCTACTTTTTGAAAAACCTTCCACCAGAACCAGATGTGCATTTGTTGTTGCCGCTAGAGATGAAGGTGGTATGCCTGAATATCTTGGTAAAAACGATATACAGTTTGGAAAAAAAGAATCGGTTGCAGATACAGCCCGTGTTTTGGGAAGAATGTTTGATGGTATTCAATTTAGAGGATTTAAACATGAAACTGTAGAAATACTGGCAGAATATGCTGGTGTACCAGTCTGGAATGGACTTACTGATAGATTTCATCCAACCCAAATACTGGCAGATCTTCTAACAATTAAAGAAAATTTTGGATATTTAAAAAATATAAATTTTGCTTATGCTGGTGATGGTAGAAACAATATGGCTAACTCTCTGATGATTGGAGCAGCATTGATGGGTATGAATTTTACTCTTCTCTCACCGAAAAATTTGTGGCCAGAAGAGTTATTAAAAGAAAAAGTAGATAGACTGGCAGATGATTCTGGATCTGAAATATTATTTAGTGATAATCCTACAGAAGATGTATCAGGTGCAGACGTAATATATACAGATGTCTGGGTTTCAATGGGAGAGGAAGATAAATTTGCAGAGAGAATTGAGATGCTGATGCCCTATCAGGTTAATATGGAAATGATAAAAAATGCCAGCAACTCTGACCTCATATTTATGCACTGCCTTCCTGCCTATCACAATATGCAGACAGAGAATGGGCAGAAAATATACGAAGAATTTGGGATAGAAGCAATGGAAGTTACAGAAGAAGTATTTGAGAGCAGCTATTCTCGTGTTTTTGATCAGTCTGAAAATAGAATGCATACAATAAAAGCTGTTATGGTAGCTTCTATTGGTAATTAAAAAATTAACTCCTGATATATTTTAAATAATTCAGGAGTTTTCGATTTGTAGGCAGGGAAATTATAATTTTGTCAGAGTGAACCTCTTCAACTAAAACACAGATTTGGATGGAGTTTTCTTTGGTAGAATTTTGATAAATATTTATGTAGAAAAGATTATCTGCCCTTATGTTTTTATCTCTATTTTTGATCTAGTAATAAAATTGTTAATATTTAGAATATTTTAAAATACAGTAATATAACTGTAAATAAACTAAAAGGAGATGAGATTATGATTGTAGGAGTTCCAAAGGAAATTAAAAACAATGAAAACAGAGTTGCAATTACGTCAGCAGGTGTTGAAGTTATGACTAAGGCAGGACATAATATTTTAATTGAAAAAAATGCAGGTAGAGGTAGTGGAATTGAGGATAAAGAATATTTAGCAGCAGGGGCAGAGATAATCAGTGATAAAAAAGAACTATTTGCAAGAGCAGAGATGATTGTGAAGGTAAAAGAACCTCTTGCAGAAGAATACGATTATTTTCATGAAGGTCAGACACTGTTTACCTATCTCCATCTGGCTGCCGAAGAAAAGCTGACAAAAGCACTGCTGGATAAAAAAGTAACCGGTATTGCCTATGAAACAATTCAACCAGAAGATGGTTCTTTACCACTGTTGACACCGATGAGTGAAGTTGCAGGCAGGCTTGCAGCACAGGAAGGAGCAAGATTTTTAGAAAAGCCAAATGGAGGCAGAGGTGTTTTACTGGGGGGAGTGCCTGGTGTAGAACCTGCTAAAGTAGTAATTGTTGGTGGCGGGATTGTTGGAGTAAACGCAGCCAAAATGGCTGTTGGACTGGGTGCAGATGTAACTATTATGGATATTAATCAGGAAAAAATGCGCTATATAGATGATATTTTTAATGGTCGGATAAAGACAATAATGTCAAATCCGAGTCATGTGATGGAAGAAGTAAAAAAAGCTGATCTGGTAATTGGAGCGGTTTTAATTCCTGGTGCTAAAGCTCCAAGTCTAGTCACAGAAGAGATGATTAAAGAAATGAAAGAAGGATCGGTAATAGTTGATGTTGCGATAGATCAGGGTGGATGTATTGAAGGAACTTATCCAACAACTCATGATGATCCGGTATTTGTACGACATGGAGTAATCCATTATTCAGTTGCAAACATGCCAGGTGCAGTTGCCAGAACATCCACATATGCACTTACAAATGCAACACTACCTTATGCACTTAAACTTGCAAATAAAGGTTATAAAAAAGCGATGGTAGATGATCCAGCACTTGCAAGAGGTTTAAATACTCATAAAGGTGAACTAACATATAAAGCAGTTGCAGATGCATTTGATATGGATTATACACCACTTTCTGATCTTATGGCTGATTTTGAAGCATAAATCTGATATCATTAAAGCAGGTGGCATTTAAGCTGCCTGCTTTTTTGCATCTTAATATTAAAAATGAGGTGAAATAAATGAAAAAAATAAAAGTAGCTGTACAGGGATTAGGAGCAATGGGAAGTGGAATGGCAGAGTTGATTTTAAAAAAACGTGATATTAAATTATCTGCACTTATCGACAGTGATCCAAATAAAGTAGAAAAAACGGCAGAGGAAATTTTAGAAACT
>CAZLIW010000206.1:0-3911 GCA_964559325.1 uncultured Halanaerobium sp.
CGCATACCTTTGGGACCGACACATGCTCCAACAGGATCAACTTTTTCATCATTAGTAGAAACAGCCATTTTTGATCTGTGTCCTGCTTCCCTTGCAACAGCTTTTATTTCAACTATTCCCTGAAAAATTTCTGGTACTTCAATTTCAAATAATCTTTTCAGCAGACCTGGATGAGTTCTTGAAACAAGAATACGCGGACCTTTAGTTGTGGAACTAACTTCAACAACATATAATTTTATTCTTTTTCCAATTTCATATTCTTCACCTTCTATCTGCTCAGAAGGTGGCAGCAGAGCCTCGGTTTTTCCCATGTCGATTAATATATTATTGTTGTGAAAACGCTGAATAGTACCTGTAATTAATTCATCTTCTTTTTGTTTGTATTCTTCGTAGATTACATCTCTTTCTGCTTCTCTTATTCTTTGCATGACAACCTGTTTTGCTGTCTGAGCAGCGATTCTGCCAAAATTAGCTGGAGTAACTTCAATTTCAACAATATCTCCAAGTTCATAATTTGGATTCATTTCTTCTGCTTTTTCTAAAGAGATTTCTGAGTGTTCACTGCTGACATCTTCCACTACTTCTTTTCTGGAATAAACTCTTACATCTCCTGTTTTGGCAGAAATATCTACCCTTGCATTATCTTTTGAACCAAAATCCTTTTTATAAGCTGAAACAAGTGCTGTTTCAATTGCCTCTATTAAAATATCTTTACTAATCCCTTTATCCTTTTCGATATCATCAAGGGCCTGAATAAAATCTACATTCATTATAACCCCCCCTTTATTTAAATTTCAACAGTTAAATTTGCTTTTGCAATCAGTGAATAATCTATATCTAATGTTTTACCATTTTTTAATTTAAGCTGTATTTTTTCATCATCTGATTTTTTTAGTATACCTGTAAATTCTTTTTTGTTGTTGATATTTTTATATGTTTTAACATAGATATATTCTCCATTAAATCTTTCATAATCTTTTTTATCTTTTAGCGGCCTCTCCAGTCCTGGAGAAGAAACTTCCAGTATATAACTATCTGAAATTGGATCTTCCTCATCCAGAATATTTTCCAGGCCCCTACTTACTCTTTCACATTGTTCTATAGTTAGATCTCCATCAGTGTTTTCGAGAAAAACTCTCAAAACCCAGCTGCTTCCTTCTTTTAAATATTCCACATCAACAAGATCTAATTTTTCGCTGTGAGCAATTGGGAGTACAAATTTACTAACTTTATCAGCAATTTTACCCAAAAAAATCACTCCTCTCTAAATATTAAGTTTTTATTTATACTACTGCTATAATTAAGGAGTGGGAAGCCCCCACTCCTTTCTCATCATTATAAACAAATTTTCACTACTTATATAATTTTATCACAGCTTTTTTTCTCTTGCAAGTTTAAAAGAGTGAGAGTTGATTCTTTTCGGGCAGATCATCAAGAGACCCATGTTCTTTAAGCTTTTCTATTACAGTTTTAGTAACCGAAGTTCTATTTGAAAGATCTTCAATAGAAGTGAAGTCAGATTTTGATCTTTCTTCAACAATACTTTCGGCTGCACTTTTGCCAAGTCCCTGCAGGCTGATTAGGGGGGGAAGCAATTTGTTATCATTTTTTTTGAATTTAGAGGCATCTGATTTATAAATATCAACCGACATAAACTTTATTTCCCTCAGCATAGCTTCTAACACAATTTTTAGAACTGTAAGGGTTCCACTTTCTTTAGCAGTCATATCATTTCCTTTTTCTTTCAGTTTTCTAATAGTTCTTTCAACTTTTTGACGTCCATTACATGCAAGCTGTGCATCAAAATCATCAGCTTTAGTGCTGAAATAAGTAGTATAAAATGCTGCTGGATAATGTACTTTAAAATAAGCAATTCTAAATGCCATTGTGACATAAGCGGCTGCATGTGCTTTTGGAAACATATATTTTATTTTTCTGCAGGAATCAATATACCAGCCTGGAATGTTGTTATTTTTCATTATATTTTCTTCTTCTGTGGTCAATCCTTTTCCTTTTCTAACATGTTCCATAATCCAAAAAGAATCCTGAGGATCAACACCTTTTTGCAGCAAAAAGTTCATAATATCATCACGAACAGATATTACCTCCGAAAGTTTGGCTTTTCCAGATTTTATTAAATTTTGAGCATTGTTTAACCATACATCAGTACCGTGAGAAAGGCCACTTATTCTAACCAACTCTGCAAAAGTAGTTGGTCTTGTATCCTCAAGCATCTGTCTTACAAAACCAGTACCAAACTCAGGTATACCAAGAGTTCCAACCTCTGTTTTTAGTATATCTGAATTAAGATTGAGAGCTTCCTGTTTAGAAAAAATGCTCATGGTTTTTTTGTCATCAAGTGGAATAGATTTGGGTTCTATACCGGTCAAATCCTGCAGCATTCTAATTGATGTAGGATCATCATGGCCGAGCAAATCCAGTTTCAAAATTCTTCCGCTGATTGAATGGTAATCAAAATGAGTTGTCCTTACATCTGTTGACTGATCATTGGCAGGATGCTGAATAGGAGAAAAATCAAATATATCTTTAGATTTTGGCACAATCATCAGTCCACCCGGATGCTGTCCGGTTGTTTTCCTTACTCCTGTACATCCATCTACCAGACGATTAATTTCAGTCTGATTAACTTCTATTTCCCTATCATCTAAATAATTTTTAACAAAACCAAAGGCTGTTCTATCAGCAATTGTAGATATTGTTCCTGCTCTAAAAACATAATCACGACCAAAAAACTCTTCTGTATAATGATGTATTTTACTCTGATATTCGCCAGAAAAATTGAGGTCAATATCAGGAACTTTATCACCTTTAAAGCCCATAAAAACTTCAAACGGAATATCAAAACCATCTTTTTCATATTGAGAACCACATTCCGGACATTTTTTTTGAGTCAGGTCCACACCTGTTCCTATTGAGCCATCCTCAATAAATTCACTTTTAGAACATTTTGGACACCGATAATGTGGTGGCAGAGGATTTACTTCAGTAATTTCACACATAGTGGCAACAAATGAAGAACCTACTGAACCTCTTGAACCAACTAAATAACCATCTTCAAGTGATTTTTTAACAAGTTTATGTGATATTAGATATATTACAGCAAATCCATTATCTATAATAGATTTCAGTTCTTTTTCCAGCCTGTTGACAACAAGTTGAGGCAAATTTTTTCCATAAAGTTTGCGTGCTTTTTTGTAAGACATTTTTCGTATTTCTTCTTCTGCACCTTTGATTTCCGGAGTGAACAGCCCATCAGGAATAGGCTTTAGATTATCAATCTGTGCAGATATTTTCTGAGTATTAGTGATAACAACTTCTTCGGCAGCATCTTTTCCAAGATAGGAGAATTCATCCAGCATTTCTTCTGTTGTTCTGTAGTATAATGGTGGCTGTTGATCAGCATCAGGAAATTTCTGCCCTGCCTGAAGGATTCTTCTAAATATACTGTCGTGTGGATCAAGAAAATGAACATCAGAAGTTGCTGCAACAGGTTTATCCAATTTTTTGCCGAGTTTATATATTTTTTTGTTTATATCTTTAAGATCCTGACTGGAATTAACTTTATCTGGAATTAAAAATTCATTATTTCCTAAAGGTTGTATTTCAAAAAAATCATAGAGAGTGGATATTTTTTCTATTTCAGTGATGGGCCTGTTATTAACAAGTGCTTTAAATAACTGACCGGATTCGCAGGCAGATCCCACCAAAAGTCCTTCCCGATATTGAAGAAGTTTGCTTTTTAAAATTCTTGGTTTTTTATAAAAGTTATTTAAATGTGAAATAGAGACCAGTTTATATAAATTTTTAAGTCCTTCTTTATTTTTAGCAAGTAAAATTGTATGAAACGGTCTTAGGTCTTTCCAGTCTATTTTGCTGATATAATTATTTAT
>CAZLIW010000207.1:0-3907 GCA_964559325.1 uncultured Halanaerobium sp.
TTAACAGATAAATCAATCCCCTTAACTGCCTCTATATCACGGTTATCATTTACACGCAGATTCTTAATATCTAAGACTGCTTCACCTGGTTTTGCAGGTGTCTTTTCCACCTCAAGCAGAACCTGGCGACCAACTATTAATTCTCGTACATCTTCTTTTGTAACATCTTTAGTATTCACAGTATCAATACTTTTACTATTTCTCAAAACAGTAATTCTATCTGAGACTGCCATTGTTTCTTTTAATTTATGAGTAATAAAAATAATCGTTTTTCCTGATTCTTTAAGATTTTTCATAATTTTAAAAAGCTCTTCTACTTCCTGTGGAGTCAAAACAGCAGTTGGTTCATCAAGAATTAATATCTCAGCTTTTCGATATAAAACTTTCAATATTTCTACTCTCTGCTGTTCACCTACAGAAATTTCCTCAATAATAGCATCCGGATTGATATTTAGCCCATATTCCCGGGACAGATTCTTTAATCTGCTTCTGGCTTCTTCAATATTTAAAACAATAAATTTTTTTACAGGTTCTAAACCTGCAATTATATTTTCTGCCACCGAAAGGCGCTTTGCCAGCATGAAATGCTGATGAATCATTCCTATTTCATGTTTAATAGCATCTTTAGGCCCCTTCAAATTTACTTTTTCCCCATTAATAAATATTTCACCCTGATCACGAGAATATAATCCAAATAAAATTTTCATTAAAGTAGATTTACCGGCTCCATTTTCACCTAACAAACAGTGTATCTCACCTTTTTTAACTGCAAAATTGATCCGATCATTTGCAGTAACATTTCCAAATCTTTTTGATATATTCTTCATTTCTACTGCATAGTTCATATTTATCCCTTTCTTTTAATAATAGTATTGCTGCCCCAATTTAAATCAGGGCAGCATAGAGGGAGTATTACTCTAATTCTTCAACATATTGCTCAATATCTATTTCTCCTGCCACTACTTTTTCTTTAATATCCATTATTTCTTTGTAAACATCATCTGAAAGCAGAGTTTTTGTTATTCCTACAGCATCAGAATCAAAACCAAGTACATAGGTTCCTGGTTCAAATTTATCTTCAACGATGTCTTTTACTGCCATAAATACTGTATTATTAACATATTTCATACCATTTGTCAGAACATTCTTTGGTGCAAGATAACTCTGATCAGAGTTTGAACCAACCGAATAAACATTTTTATCTATAGAAGCATTTATTACACCAAGTCCTGATCTTCCTGCGGCACCCCAGATTACATCTGCTCCCTGTTCAACCATAGAATAAGCAAGTTCTTTGCCTTTACCTGGATCTGCCCAGCCTCCGACATAAGAATGTACAACTTCTATTTCTGGATCAACAAATTTTGCTCCAGCGGCAAAACCTTTAATATTTTTATTGATAAGCGGAATATTCATACCACCTACAACACCAATTATTTTTTCGGAATTAATTCGTGGATCATCTGTTCTACTGGTCATCATAGCAGCGGCAACTCCTGGTAAAAATCCACGCTGAATTTCATCAAAAACATATGAAGCAACATTATCTTTTTCAACAATAGAATCAACTATGGCAAAATACTGATCTGGAAATCTTGAAGAAACAAGATCAACAGAATCTGCGTGGTCAAAACCAATTGAAATAATTAGAGAGTATTCACCACTGGCAGCAAACTGTGTTAAATATGTTTCATATTCTGCGATAGCTTCCGGCTCAACATAGTCATACTCAATACCCAGTTCTTCTTTGGCCCTTTCTATACCTTCATAAGCAGAATCATTAAAAGACTTATCTCCCAGTCCACCTGTTGCAAAAATAATAGCCATTTTTTCCTGGGCAAACGCCATATTACTTAGACTGATCAGAAATACACTCAATAAACATAAAGCAATAATTGTTTTTTTCACTATTAATTTACCTCCTGTTTGATTATAATTCTAATTGATTATAATAAAATTTACTTTTCTGCAGATACCTCCTTTTTTTATTTTTTTCTGATTACATTGAATTCAAATTTGTCACTCAAAAAATAACTATCTGAATAAAGAACCGCTTCTCCCTTATCGGAAAAATGGATTTGTTCCAGCAGAAGAAGTGCTTTAACTTCTTCCAAATTAAGCTTATTCATCATTTTTTTTGAACTTATTACTGATTTTATCCTTGCATTGGAAAACCCAATTTTAAGTCCAATCTGAGAAAAATAATCAAAAAGTGATTCTCCAAATTCACCACCACTTCCCTCCATGCCAGGAAGAATAGGTAGATAATCTTCAACATAAACTACAGGTTTCTTATCTGCTGTTCTTACTCTTTCAATATAGAATATTTCTTTATCATCAGTTAAATTAAGTTTTTTTGCAATAGATTCTGATGCTTTTACTCTGTTAGATTTATATTTAATTGTACCCGGCTTATAACCATTATCCTGAATTATTTTTGTAGAACTTTCAAGTGAAGTTATATTTGTTTTAACATTATTATTTATGCCAATTACAAAGGTTCCCACACCCTGTTTGCTGTATATAATTCCATCCTGTTCCAGAGATCTGAGAGCTTCCCTAATTGTATTACGGCTTACACCCAGCATTTTAGACAGCTTATTTTCCGAATAAAACTGCTGCATTGGTTCAAAATCTGTCTCTATCATATTCAATATCACATCACGTGCCTGCTTATATAATTTATCATTTTTAAGTTTCATTAAAATCTCTCCCTAAAACCAAAATCCACACTAACTACACCAGCTAATTTGTTTAGTTTTGATATTAAGTTTAATTATAAAATATTTAACTTCTTAATTTTTTTAAAAATTCCTGGATTCGATCTTTATTTTAATTTAGACAGAACTTCCAGTTTTTCTTTGTAAGGTTTTTTAAGCACACCTTTTTCTGTTATAATACCGCTTATATATTTATTTGGTGTTATATCAAAAGCAGGGTAAATTGCTTTAACCCCTTTAGGTGCTGTTCTTTTTCCATTATAAAAAAGAACTTCACTCCCATCTCTCATTTCTATTTCAATACCATCACCTGTTTCGGTATCCAAATCGATATTATATTTAGAAGTTGAAACATAAAAAGGAATATTATTTTCTTTTGCAGATAGAGCCATTAAATATGAACCGATTTTATTTGCTGTATCTCCATTTGCAGCAAGCCTATCTGAACCAGTAATAACTTTATCAATAAGTCCTTTCTGCATTACAGCTCCAACCATATTATCTGTAATTAAAGTGACAGGTATATTAAACTTTTTTAATTCCCAGGCAGTAATTCTTGCCCCCTGTAGATATGGCCGTGTTTCAGCAGCATATACTTCTATTTTTTTCCCCTGTTCAAAAGCAGTTCTAAATACAGACAGTGTTCTTCCTCCAAAACCAAATCCTGCTACCGCCCCGGCATTACAGACGGTTAATATTCTGTCCCCATCTTCCAGTTCTGCTGCCCCATTTAAACCTATTTTCTTTTCTACCTCCAGCTGTTTTTTCATAATACCAATACAGCGGTTTTCTATTTCCTCAACTAATTTTTCTTTTTTGATAGACTTTAAATCTAGACAGATATTCTTCACTGTTTTATGCATGTTCACTGCAGTTGGACGGGTGTTTATTAATTCTTC
Organism: uncultured Halanaerobium sp.; assembly: GCA_964559325.1. Classification (GTDB taxonomy): domain Bacteria; phylum Bacillota; class Halanaerobiia; order Halanaerobiales; family Halanaerobiaceae; genus QPJE01. The sequence goes on from CAZLIW010000207.1 coordinate 3,620, forward strand.
TTTCTTTTTTTCTACATATTTATAATCACCACCGGATTCAAGTACAGCCATAAAAATCCCATAGATCCCGGCAAGTGCAATAGCACCTGAACCTCTTACTTTCATATTGGATATCGCTTCTACAACCTGAGCAGAATTTTTTAAGTCAATATATTTTTCTTCAGGAAGTTTTGTCTGATCAAGCATGACCACCCTGTTCGGCTTATAAAACACCGGTAATAAAAGTTCTTCAGTTTTAAGATCATCTAAATATTTTAAAAGTTTATCACCATTGTTCATCAACTAATT
>CAZLIW010000208.1:0-3901 GCA_964559325.1 uncultured Halanaerobium sp.
TTTATGAACGATCTGTGTTTTTGCCAGTTTATATTAAAATATACAAATAATGAAGACAATTCGTAGGAATAGGGGGCGTTAATTTAAATGTTAACTGTAATGGTTTCTGTAATGGCGGTACTTCTATTTTTAGGATTTCCAATGATGATACCGCTTCTTGCTGCACCGATTGTTATTATGCATATTTATTTTCCAGCATTTGATCCAATGATTTTAGTTCAGCAGATGGTTGCTGGTATTTTGCCGGCTTCACTGATAGCTGTACCAATGTTTATTTTAGCTGCTGATATTATGTCAGCTGGAGAGATGTCAAATAGATTGGTTGATTTTGTTAGAGTATTTGTTGGTCATGTAAAAGGTGGTATGGCAATTACAACAGCTGCTGCCTGTACAATTTTTGGCGCTATCTCCGGTTCAACTCAGGCTACTGTTGTTGCAATTGGAGGTACAATGAGGCCCCATTTGTTAAGAGGTGGATATGATGATTCATTTACAACAGCACTGATAATTAACTCCAGTGATATTGCCCTCTTAATTCCTCCCAGTATTGGAATGATTGTTTATGGAGTAGTTAGTGGTACATCAATTGGAGAATTATTTATTGCCGGTATTGGACCTGGTTTGTTAACACTTGTTATGTTTTCTGTTTATAGCTATTTTTATGCTAAAAGAAAGAATATTCCGGCTGCTCCAAAAACAAACTGGGCACAGAGAAAAGAAGCAACAAAAAGAGCACTTATACCTTTTGGATTTCCTGCTATTATAATTGGCGGTATTTATTCTGGATTTTTTAGTCCTACTGAAGCAGCTGCAGCTTCTGTATTTTATGCAGCTTTAGTGGAAATAGGAATATATAGGAATTTGCGGATAAGAGATTTGAGAGATATTGCTCTTTCTACAGGTCTTGTAACTGGAGTAGTATTTGTGCTTGTTGGAGCTGGAACTGCTTTTTCCTGGCTTATTTCACTGGCCAGAATTCCACAGGCTATACTGCCTGGTATAATAGGTCCTGCTCCAACACAGACATGGGTATTATTTGTAATAGGAGTTGCATTCTTTATAGGCTGTATGTTTGTTGACCCGATTGTTGTAATCATGGTGCTGACTCCAATTTTTAAACCTGTAGTTACATCTTTAGGTATTGATCCTGTTCTTGTAGGGACAATGGTAACACTTCAGGCAGCAATTGGATCTGCAACACCACCCTTTGGCTGTGATATATTTACTGCGATTGCGGTCTTTAAACGGCCATATTTTGAAGTTATCAAGAGAACACCGGTATTTATTGCAATGCTGCTGATGGTTTCTGCAATGCTGATTTTCTTCCCACAATTAGCACTGTTCCTGAGAGATCTTGCATTTGGTTACTAAGGAGTGAGTGATAGATGGATATTTTGAAGCGGATTAAAGAATTAGAAGAAGAAGTTATATCACTGAGAAGAGATTTTCATAAACATCCTGAAATGGGATTTAAAGAATTTAGAACTGCTGAGATTGTTGCTGAATATTTAAGAGAGTGTGATTTGGAAGTTGAAGAAAAAGTGGCAAAAACAGGTGTTGTTGGGCTGCTTAAGGGAAAAGAAGATGGGAAAACACTTATGCTGAGGGCAGACATGGATGCACTTCCTATTACTGAACAGAATGATGTTGAGTATAAATCGAAGAATGAAGGTTTAATGCATGCCTGCGGGCATGATGGACATACAGCAATGCTGCTTGCTGCAGCAAAAGTTCTGTCTGAGAATAGAGATAGGATAAAAGGGAATATTAAATTTGTTTTTCAACCCAATGAAGAAACAGAGGCTGCTAGGGTAATGATCAATGAAGGGGTACTTAAAAATCCTGATGTTGATGCAGCACTAGCTGCACACCTCTGGACTCCAATAGAAAGTGGAAAAGTTGCAGTATCAGATGGTGCTGTAATGGGTGGCCTATATGAATTTGAGGTTAAGGTCATTGGAAAAGGAGGCCATACTTCTGCTCCACAGTTTTCAATTGACCCAATCATAACTGCCTCTGATATTATTCAGACTGTGCAGATTATTCAGTCCAGAGAAATTGATCCATTAAAAGCAACAGTTATTATGTTTGGACAGATAAATGGAGGAACAGCTACAAATATTATACCTGAAGAAGTTGATTTGCGGGGAACGATTCGTTATCTTTATCGTGATGATGAAAAAAGTGCAGAAAAACCAAAACAGCGCTTTGAAAGGATAGTTGAACAGGTATGCCGCACCCATCAGGCAGATTATGAGATAAATTATGTTGCAGCAAGCCCCCCTGTTTACAATAATCCAGAAATGGTAGCAAAGACAAGAGAAACAGCAGAAAAAATAGTTGGCAGAGAAAATCTTGTGGATTATACAAATCTTGCCGGTGAAGATTTTGGAGAGTTTTCTATGGAAGTTCCAAGTACATTCTTTTTTATAGGTACAGGCAATAAAGAGAAAGGTACAGATTATCCCCATCATCATCCAAAGTTCAATATTGATGAGGATACACTTTTAACAGGTGTTAAAATGCATGTATTAGGTGCCTTGAACTATTTTAATAATTAAAGGAGGTGAGCAGAAAAATCAGTGGATTTTGCTTTGAGTAGTTTAGTAGAGAATCAAAAAAATTAAAGGAGGAAATTTAATGAAAAAGTTTTCCCATATTCTAATACTTAGTTTGGTGGCAGTAATGGTGCTTTCAGTAGTAAATATTTCCGGTGTTGAAGCGGCGAAGTTCAACTGGAAAATTGCTCTTGAAGAAATAGAAGGTAGTGTTCAGCATGAGTGGGCTAAAGAATTCAAAAGCAGAATTGAAGAAAAAAGTAATGGTGATGTTCAGGTAGATATTTTCCCTTATGGTACTCTTGGTACCAGTGGAGATATTTCTGAGCAGACTATGAATGGTATCTTAGAATTTGCATTCTCAACTCCCAGCTGGTTTGCTACCACAATACCTGAAGCAGGATTGTTTTCACTGCACTATATCTGGTCTGATAATCTGGAAACCAATAAATATGTAATGGAAAATAGTGAAGCAATATATCAGGATATGTCAAAACTTTATACTGAAAAAAATCTGAGGCTTCTTTCTGTTTTCCACGAAGGATGGCAGATTTGGACTTCAAATAAATCTTTGAGAAAGCCGGAAGATTTTAAAGGTGTTAAGATCAGAGTAATGGGTGATCCAATCCTTATTAAGAACTATCAGGCATATGGAGCAAATGCTGTTCGACTTGCCTATTCCGAAATTTACAGTTCTCTGCAGCTTAATATGATTGATGCACAGGTACAGCCATATTTTGCCAATCAGGAGATGAAATTCTATGAGCAGCAGGATTATTTGACAGAAGCTAATCAGCTTCCATTTATTACCGGTGTTGTAGTTAACAAGATGTTCTATGATTCTCTACCTAAAGAATATAAGGATATGATTACAGAAACAGCACGCGGTATGACAGATTACATCTTTGATGTTCAGAAAGAACTTAATGCTGAAAGACTGGATATGATGTTAGAAGATAAACCTTCACTTACGGTTAATAGATTAACTGAAGATGAGCAGGCAGCATTTAAAGAAGTTGCAAAAACTGTCTGGAAAGAGTATAGAAATGATGTAGGTGAAACAGGATCTAAAATATTGGATAAACTGCTGACTGAAATTAGAGTTGCAGAAGAAAGATTTGCCGAATAAAATGTTAAAATAAGGGGGCAGTTTAACTGCTCCCTTCTGAATTTTATCTGTGGTTTTAATTCTTGTTAAAATAGTTCAATAAAGTTTGTTGCTTTTTAATAATAAAGTAAAATTTATAAAAAAAATTATAAAATAAAAGGAGAAAGGAATGATTATTGATGAAAAGTGATATTGCCATAGCACAGGCAGCAGAAATGAAGCCAATAAAAGAAAT
>CAZLIW010000209.1:0-3899 GCA_964559325.1 uncultured Halanaerobium sp.
GCTTTTAATATAAAAACATCCTAAACCCCAGAGCAGGGTTTAGGTATATTCCTTTTATCTGTTTTTCACTTCAGCTTTCAACTCTTCAATAATTTCATCAAAACGCTGTGTAAACATCTTCTGAAAATTAGCAATCTGCTGTGCAAATTGATTTCTAGTTTCACTATCCATACCGGACTCTTCTTTCATAACTGTTCTTCCATCTTCAGTTTGAACAGGTTTCATCTGACCCTGACTGTTTTCCATATGATCTTTAATTTGTTTTTCTATCTGATTTTTCTGCTGTTCATACTGCTGCTGCAGATTCGCTGCCTGTGTAAATGTTTGCTCCAAAAATGAAGTCTTCTCTCCCGAAATTAAATCTTCAACTGCAATTATACCATTTTTTCTTCTTTCAATCTGTTCAGCTGTATTGCGGAGTCCTATTGATTCAATTAACATCAGCTGAGCTTCGATTAATATTTCTTTGTTTTTATTTTTTAGTTTTTCCCAGAAATCATCGGCATCAATATCTCCTCTAAAAAATTCAGCCAGAATGGGTTTTATCTCCTCTCTTATTTCAAGAGAATTAACCCCTTCCGAAGAATCTGACATTTTTTTTGCTCTTTCTAAAGCAATTTCATATGCACTTTTCACTTCCTATCACTCCTCCTTAAATAGAGCAAAAAATCTATCCTGATATGATTTAAAAACACCCCATCTATCAAGTTCCTGTTTTAGTCTAGAAGGATCTTCATCTCCTTTTTTAACTTTCTGAAACATTTTTTCGATTTCTTCACTTGCAGCAATTGGTAATCCTTCCAGATTGCGAGTTACTACAGAATAGCCTTTTTCATCTGTACTTAGATATCCTTTTTCTTCATAATAAGGCATCTGAGATTTATAAGCACTTTTGATCATCAACCCCTGAATAAATTTCATCAGAGACACATCCCATAATTCATCAACTCCCTGTATAATTACAACAATACTATCTTCAGCATTTTTCATATCTTCTTTTATCTCTCTACTGCAGTTTTCAATATTTCTTGAAACTGTAAAAGCCCTTATTGATTCTTTGCGGTAATTCATCTTATACATAAGACCGGCAAGATCAGGGTTATCTCTGGCAATCATCTGCATTGCTTTTTTAGCTTCACTACTAAATCCATCCATATTTATCATATAATCTGGAGTCAATAATTTTGGCTTTTCCCAGGTTATCTTTCCTTCACGCACCTTAGTTTCTGGACCTTCTTCCGGAAACTCTTCCAGATAATATGGTTCGGCAAGTACAAAGTAATGGAGTGTAGTTTTCTTAGATGTTGAAATTAAATCTTCTGGTTCAACTAAAATTTCTGTGTTATCCAGAACATTTTTAATTCTCTCTCTATCCTTCATGTTTACTCCTCCTCTCTGGCTTAACCGGAGAGATTAATTTACCTCTCTAATTACAGTATATTATATATTAAACTAGTAATTCAAGTCAAAAAAGAAGACCGGCTGGCCTTCTTTTCTAAAATATTCTATTTGTTTTGATAATTTATTAGTATTCTTCCAAGAATACCAACAAATACAGCCGCCACAACTGCTTCTGGAATTCCATGTACAACTGCTACAGTAGCTGCAGCTGAAAATGGAATATAGCCCTGAAATACAGCAAGTCCTAAAACTCCTGCTGTATTCACCACAGTTCCAACAATTCCAGAAACAATTAAAGCTAAGTTCTGGTTAATCCTAAAAAGACTTTTGTAGCTGTAATATGCAGCTACACCAATTAAAAGTCTGGGTAAAACAGCGATAATCGGATCAGCAAAAATAGGATTTGTAGCCCTAATAAAACTAAAAATACCAAAAATCAATCCTATCATTAACCCAACAAGCGGTCCTTCCAGAATACCTCCTAAAATAACAGGGAGATGCAGAATAGTTACATGTCCCGCAGGTGTAGGAACTGGAATCAGTCCAAGTCCTGTACCTCCCAGTATTATAGAAATAGCCCCCAGCATACCAGCAATCACTATTTTCCTCGTTTCAATTTTTATTTTATTTTCCTCCCATCCCGGTCCTCTGATCCAGGTGGACCATATTAAATATTTACAGCTTATACTGGTGCGGCCTCATTTAAAGTTACCACCCATTACTGTATGCAAAATTATTATAATATTTTTCTTTAACTAAAACAAGTTTTTTTATAAAAAAATGTCATAACTACATTTTTCCTGTCATCTGTTTCAAAAAGTTTATTATTTTCTGGTCTGCTTCAATATTTTTTAAATGTTTTAAAAGTTCTTCTGAAGAGAAATATCTCAAAAGACGGGCAAGATAATTACCAAGCTGCTGGTTCTTTATTTCCATAGAAACCTGTTTGTAAAATAATGAAGCCCCCATCTCATAATAAGAAAGTTTAAAAGCAGCAACAAGACGGTAAAAGTTAAGATAATCATCATCAAGATACTCACCATAGGGTATATCAGTTAATATAGTACCGGGATCTCCAAAACGCAGAACAGCTTCATAATATGCTATTGTATCAAAGTGGCTCTCAACTTCAACTTCTTTAAGATCATTAATTAATTTCTTTTCTTCTGCATCTTCAAGCTTATCCTGATATTTGAGCAGCCGCAATTTCGCATAATTTTTTGCGGGAGTTTCCATTTTGTTTTCCTCTATTTTTGAGATAATATTTTTGATCTCTGTTATAGTTTTATTTTCAGCTCTACCAAGAGAAATTTCTTCACCTTCCAGTACAGCCAGTTTTAAAAAGAGCAGGCTATTATAAATATCTTTTTTATTCAGAGAGTTGACACCTTCGATTATTTTAGTCTTAAGCAGTTTTATTAAAAATTTCTCCTGATATTCACCTTCACCACTGTCTTCTAAAAGCATAAGAGCAGCTGCAAGAAGGCTTTCGTTTTCCCCAATATAATTATTGAATTCCTTTAAAAATTCAAACAGTGTATTAGAATTTTCATAATCTATCAGATATTTGAGGTAATCTGAAGCTATCTGCCATGAATGAAAATGTCCGCTTTCTCGATCAGCAGCAAGTTCAAATGCGTTCCTAATATTTTTTCCGGCTTCATTAATTTTGCCCTGCTGATAATGATAGAGGTAGAGCATCCTATAAAAATGGGGGTTTTGTTTATTTGAATTTTCAATTTCATTTATATAATTTTTAAATTCACTGTATGCTTCTGCTGCAATCATACGGGCCAGTATATCAATTACAATTGGAGAATCATCTGGAACAATATTTTTTAGTTTTGAAAGTATATCTCCTGCTTTTTTCTTATCTTTCTCAAGCCTGAGATTATCTATTTTTTCGAACTCTGAAAATACAGTCACTGCTTTGTTGAGCGCTTCTTTCTTTAAGAGATTATCATTTTCTTTTAAATTAAATTTATCTTCCAAAAAATCATTCAAAAAAGAAACTACCCTCATATTATTTAAGCTCTGAAGCTTTTCATAATGTTTTTCCCAGAGAGAAAGAGCACTTACAATATCATCAAGATCCATCAGAGTTTCCAATCTAAAAATTAAAAGCTGAATATTTTCTGGCTCAAGTTTTACAGCCCGTTCAATTATTTCCGAAACTCTTATATAATCATCCTTATATTTATAGACCTCTGCATATGATATTAAGCACGGAATAGACTCTCCATTTTTCTCAATTGACTGTCTTTCAATATCTTCTGCACCCATGTATATTTCACAGTCAAGGTTAAATCTAGCAGCAACTGTTGCTGTGGCTACTCCATGCTGGCCGGCACCTGTTTCTGCAATTATTCTCTTTTTACCCATTTTAACAGCTAGCAGTATCTGCCCTAAAGTATTATTAATTTTATGAGCTCCTGTGTGATTTAAATCTTCTCTTTTTAAATATATTTTTGCCCCTCCATAATATTTGCTCAGCTGTT
>CAZLIW010000210.1:0-3857 GCA_964559325.1 uncultured Halanaerobium sp.
GGTCTTAAACAAAAAGAGATGATCATTAAACTTGATAAGCTTATTAATTCAAGCAGCGGGAAAAAAGACGAAAATATTAACAATATTTAATGCTTTTTAATAATTAGTTTTTCTTTCTTTAGTGAATAATAAAAATATGATAGTTGGCCAGGGCAAAGAAACCATTCAATTGAAAGATAAAATTGCTGCAGGTCAAAATTTAAAAGATAATATTTTAAAAAAATGTTAAAAGAAAACTCCCTCTAAATTTTATTTTGATTTAGAGGGAGAGATTTATTAATCATTCCTTTAAATATGTAATAATTTCTAAGCAATCTTTTAAAATTTTTTTTTCTTGAGAAGCCAGATTTATATTTTCAATAAATATAATATAATCATTTTCCAGAGGAATTTGTCTGGCTTTTAAATATTTTTCCTTTCCTGCTCCTGTGATATAAGATACTCGTTTACCGATTTTTTCAGCAAACCAGATTTTACTATTGGGAAAATATTCGATAAATTTTTCAGATATTATCTCCAGAGCTTTTTTTAGTTTGTTTTCTTTTAATGCTTCTGGAATTCCTTTTTCAAGCCATTTTTTGAATTTTTTTTGTTGATTAGACATATACATCTCTTTCACCATCTGCAACTTTTTGCAATTTTTCTTCAACTATTTCTTTTCTTTCAGGATATTTTTCGCCAATTTCATTTAATATCGTATTTATAGTATTTTCTCCCATTTTTTTAGTTTCTTCAGAAGCATAATCCAGCAAATATTCTTTGAAAGTCAGAATTGCATTTGGCATACAAAATTTATGTACATTTCCCGGTTTTGCAAAAGACATAAAATGTTCTCCGGTTCTACCACATCTATAACCGGCAGTACAGAAAGAAGGAATAAGATTCATTTCACAGATATCTTTCATCACTGTATCAAGTGATCTTATGTCTCCCAGGTAAAATTGTTCTTTTTTGGGCATATAATTTTCTTCAGCTTTTTTGTAACCACCAATTCCAATACGGGAACCTGCATCAATTTGGGAAACTCCCAGAGGAATAACTTCTTTTCTGATTTCTGGATCTTCACGGGCAGTTAATATTAATCCTGTATAGGGTACAGAAAGGCGTAGTACTGTAACCAATCTTTTTAATTCTTCATCTGAAACAGGATTGATCTGTTCACAGAAGGGTGTATTGTGAGCAGGTTCTATACGTGGAAAAGATATAGTATGAGGTCCCACATTATATTTTTCTTCAAGATGAATAGAATGATAAAGAAGCCCCATAACTTCAAATTTCCAGTCATATAGGCCAAATAAAGCTCCGATCCCTACATCATCAATTCCGGCTTCCATTGCTCTGTCAAGACCATATAATCTCCACTGATAATCGTGTTTTGTATCACCTTCCGGATGTAATTTTTTATAGGTTTCGTGGTGGTATGTTTCCTGGAAAATTTGAAAAGTACCTATTCCTACATCATGAAGTTTTTTATAATCATCTACAGTCTGGGGAGCTGCATTAATATTAGTTCTTCTAATTTCCCCCGGACCAGTTTTAGTATTATATACTGTTTCTATAGTATCACAGATAAAATCTGCATTATATTCTGGATGAGTGCCATAAACCATAATTAATCTTTTCTGTCCCTTCTTTTCCAGAATTTTAGTTTCTTCTTTTAGTTCTTCATTGGTAAGAGTTTTTCTTTCAACAGCATCATTATCCCGTCTAAAAGCACAATATTTACAGTTGTTGACACATTTATTACCTACATAGAGAGGGGCAAAAAGTACAATTCTTTTTCCATAAACATCTTCCTTGATTTCCCGGGCAAGTTGAAACATTTCTTCCCATAATTCAGGATCTTCAACATGCAGCAATTTGGCAGTTTCTTCCGGTTCTAGTCTGCATTTTTCTCTTGACTTTTCCATAATATTTCTTATCTCAGCAGGATCAGGATTTTTTGCCTCTTTCAGTTGTCTTTCGATCTTTGCATCATCAATAAAATCTTTACTCATAATTTTACCTCCTAAAATTATTTTTAACTTAATTTTCCCTTTCTTCTTAACCATTTAAGACTATCTCCACGGCCCATATCCACCTCAAAACCAGTTCGTTCAATTCTTTTTTTTATTTTATTTAATTTAGAAACATCAGTATTCCCCTTACCTTTATAAATTTCATATTTTTTTCTGATAAATGAAGGGGAAAGATTGGGCATAATTACATTTGCACCTGCTTTTAATCCCTTTTCCCATCCTTTTTCATCAACTGTATTTAAAGCAGTAGTTGCTGGAATTAATGTTTCTGGTAAAAGTAATCTTGTTAGTGCATAACAGACAAGGGTTAATTTGACAGATCCTGTTTTACAATCTGATAGTGGTGTATCAGGATGGGGAATTAAGGGACCTATTCCTACCATATCTGGTTCAATTTTTTTTAGGTATAATAAATTCTCAGCAATTGTTTTACTATTTTGTTCCGGTAAACCAATTATAAAACCGGCTCCTGTTTGATAACCTATTTCAGCTAAATTAGTGAGACATTTTTTCCTATTTTTTAATTTTTGAGAAGGATGCAGTTTTTTGTAAATATTATTTGAAACTGTTTCATGTCTTAATAAATAACGGTCAGCTCCGGCTTCGAATAATTTTTGATAACTTTTGTAACTTCTTTCTCCAATAGAAAGTGTTATCGCCGTATCTGGAGAAAAATTTTTAATTTTTTTAATTAAATTACATAAAATTTCATCAGTATAATAATTGTCTTCACCGCTCTGAAGAACAAATGTTTTATAACCTATTTTATCCGCTTTTTTAAGAGATTTTATAATTTCTTCTGAAATAAGTCGGTATCGTGTAACCTGATTATTGGCTTTTCTTAGACCACAATATTTACAGTTGTTCTGACAAAAATTAGAATATTCAAGTAATCCCCGGAGATATACCCTTTTCCCATATGTTTTTAGCAGAGTTTGCCGGGCATAATTAAAAAGTTTTTCCTGCCAGTAGGGAGTCAGATTATTTAATAGATAAATTATTTCATTTTTATTTAACTCATTATTTTTAAAAATTTTCTTTAATCTTTTTTTCATGGATTATAATTCCTTTTTTGAGATGGAAGATTTGACTTGTACTCCTTTAATATTACCCAATTTTCCCGTTAAGCTATTGATTTGATCAAGTGAACCAATGACGGTAATGGAAATTGCAGATATTCCTTCATCATGAAGAGGAGTTCCCATTCTTCCCCTTATAATGTTTTTGTATTCGGAAACAATTTTGTTAAATTCAAATTGTGTCTTTTCCGGGTTATCAAGTATTGCTCCTATTACTGCTATTCTTTTTTCGATTTTGATTCCTCCTTTCCATAAATTATGTGAATATAATAACGACGAAATATTAAAAATATTTTATAATTATCTAAGTAATAAAATACATTAAAGGTAATATTAATAAAATATAGCAAAATTTTTTAAAGAAAAAATAAAAAAACTTCCGCTGGAACGGAAGTCAGGATAAATAGGCATAGTAAAGACATACTAAATTTACTTAGCCTTATCCTGAATCCTTCCAGGTTGGATAAAACTTTCCCGTTAGGTATCAGGTTATGTTGTAGGATCAAATACTTTAAGGTAATTCCTCAAAATGTTTGAAATAAAATATTCTTAATTGTGAAAATCATCACTATTACTATAAAGTATAATATATTATTATTAATCTTTTGTCAATGTTATGTTCAAATAATTTTGTATATAATCTCAGATTAATAGCCTGACTTAAAATATTGGAATATTAATAATCAAAAAAGGAATAGATTTTTTTTAGAAGAATAATTATAATTAAGAACATTTGAGGAGGCACTTGAGTAAAATGAAC
>CAZLIW010000211.1:0-3820 GCA_964559325.1 uncultured Halanaerobium sp.
ACTTAAAATCAAAATTATTATTAAAAACAGGCCGCAAATTTGCGGCCTGTTTATCTGTCTTTTCTTATTCTTTGCTTTCAGGTCTCATTGTAGGAAACAATATTACATCTCTTATTGTACTAGAATCAGTAAACAGCATTATTAATCTATCAATCCCAATACCAAGTCCACCAGTTGGGGGCATACCATATTCTAAAGCCCTAATAAAATCATAATCCATCATTTGAGCTTCTTCATCACCAGCTTCTCTCATCTCAACCTGTGCTTCAAATCTTTTTCTCTGCTCTTCTGGATCATTTAATTCACTAAATGCATTTGCTATTTCTCTTCCATAAATAAATGCTTCAAATCTATAGGTGAATCTTGGATCTTCTGCATGTCTTTTAGCCAATGGAGAAACTTCAATAGGATAATCCATAATAAATGTAGGTTGAATTAGCTTTTCTTCAACCCTTTCTTCAAATACTTCATTTAAAACTTCCCCATAAGATAAACCTTTTTCTGGTTTTACACCTACTGAAGCAGCAAGTTCGTATGCCTCTTCAGCAGAATCGATTTCAGAAAAATCAACTTTAGCATATTTTCTAACAGCATCCATCATGGTAATTCTTTCCCAGGGAGCTGCAAAATTAAGTTCTGTTTCTTCATACTCTAAAGTGCTAGTACCAAGAACTTCTTTAGCTAAATAACTGATCAGATCCTCAGTCAAGTCCATCATATCATGGTAGTCAGCCTGAGCTTGATAAAGTTCCATAGTTGTAAATTCAGGATTATGTTTATATGACATACCTTCATTTCGGAAACATCTATTAATTTCAAATACTCTTTCAAAACCACCTACAATTAGTTTTTTGAGATATAATTCAGGTGCTATTCTCAAGTATAAATCCATATCAAGAGTATTGTGGTGAGTCACAAAAGGTCTTGCAGTAGCTCCTCCAGCTATTGGATGCATCATTGGAGTTTCTACTTCTAAAAATCCTTTATCCTCTAAATATCTTCTCATTTCTTTAATGATTTTACTTCTTATAACAAAAGTTTCTTTTACATCAGGATTTACTATTAAATCTAAATAACGCTGACGGTAACGAATATCTTTATCCTTTAAACCATGAAACTTTTCCGGCAATGGTCTTAAAGACTTGGTTAAAAGTTCAAAAGAAGAAACTCTAATAGAAACCTGTCCTCTATTAGTTTTAAAAACTGTACCTGTTATACCAACTAAATCACCAAGATCTAAATCCTGAAAAAATTCATAACGGTCTTCACCTATGTTATTCTGCTTTACATATAGCTGAACTTTACCACTCATATCCATTAAATCAGCAAAACTTGCTTTACCGTGGATTCTAACAGCCATCAAACGTCCGGTAAGTTTTACTTCTTTCTCTTCAAGTTCTTCAAAATTATCTTCTACTTCTTCTGCCTTATGAGTATACTCATATTTTTCGCCAAAAGCTTTTTTCTTTTCGTCTCTAAGATTAGATAATTTTTCCCGACGCTGCTGCATTAATTCATTCATATCTTCAAAATTTATTTCACTCATACTACATTACACATCCCTTTATTCCCTTATTTATTTTTATTTTGTCTAATTATTTTTTACTTTTTTCAATAGAAACGATTTTGTATTTAACCTCACCAGAAGGAATCTCAACTGTTACTTTATCTCCAATTTTATGGCCAATTATGGATTTTCCAATTGGTGATTCATTAGAAATTTTATAATTAAGCGGATCTGATTCAGCAGATCCAACAAGGGTATAACGAACCTTTTCCTCTGTATCCAAATCTTCCAGCACAACAGTAGTTCCAAGATTAACTTTTTTATCAGTGACTTCTTCATCCTTAACTACATGAGCATTTCTAATCATATTTTTAATTTCCTTAATTCTTCCTTCTACAAAAGCCTGTTCATTTTTGGCATCATCATATTCTGAATTTTCACTGATATCTCCAAATTCTCTGGCAATTTTAATTCTTTTTGCTATTTCTCTTCTTTTAACTTTTTCAAGATATTCAAGCTCCTTCTCCAGCTTTTCATAACCTTCTTCTGTAAGCAAAACTTCTTCAACCATATCTATATCCCTCTGCTTTCATTATTATTTTCTTTGTACAACAAATTAGTGTCAAGTTTCCCACTTGACACCAGTAATACATTTTCAATTATTAATAATTATAAATAAATATATTTTCAATGTCAAGAAATCTGCATATAAATTATGGTTAATTTTGCAAATCTCAGTTTTTTTGACCTTTTTTCTGGAGATTAATGCTATTTTTTTAAATAAACTAAAAAGAAGCAGTTTTAACTGCCTCTAAAAGTTCTAAAAATATACACCGTCTTTAAGTTCTGCTTTATAAGAATTCAATAGGGTAATTAATTTCTTTTTTTCTTTAATTTGATTGATCCGGTTTTTTATTTTAGATGCATTTGGAAGACCTTTCAAATACCAGGATATATGTTTGCGTATTATAGGAACACCATGTTTTTCTCCATAATATTCTACAGATTTTTTCAGATGCTTGACTGCCATATCTATTATCTCAGCTGGTTCTGGCCGATCTATTTTTTTATTTTTGTACAGATAGCTAATAATTTCTCGGAAAATCCATGGATTTCCCTGGGCGGCTCTACCTATCATAACTGCCTGACAGGAAGTCTGTTTCATCATTTTTTCTGCATCTTCTCCAGAAAAAACATCACCATTTCCTATTACAGGTATATCAATATTTTCAGAAACTGATTTTATTATTGTCCAGTCTGCTTCACCTTTATAAAACTGTTCTCTTGTTCTTCCATGAACTGCCACAGCAGACGCACCTGCTAATTCAGCTATTTTAGCTATTTCTACAGCATTAATATTTTTTTTATTCCAGCCACTTCTTATTTTAACTGTTACAGGAGTCTCGATGTTTTTAACAGCACTGCTGACAATTTCATAAACAAGTTCAGAATTTTTCATAAGAGCTGACCCTGCACCTGTTTTTACAATTTTTTTTGCCGGACAGCCTATGTTTATATCTATCAAATCAGGCCGATATCTTTCTTCAATTTTTTGTGCTGCTTCTGCAATTATATCAGCTTCTTCCCCAAAAATCTGTACTCCTATTTTTCCACTATTTTTATTAAATTCCAGTAATTCTTCAGTTTTTTTATTACCATATATATATCCTTTGGCACTTATCATTTCAGTATAAACAAGCTGACAACCCATATCTCTTACTATTTGACGATATGGATAATCACTAACACCTGCCATAGGTGCTAAAAAAACCATTTTATCTATATTTAAATCTCGAAATATCATTAATCAAAATCACATCCCATTTAAACCAGCAATATATTTCAATCCCTTTAACGTTAAAAAAGGTTCTACATAATCAATTTTATCAGTTTCTGCTGCTATTAAACTTACCAGACCACCGGTTGCAATTACAGTAGAGTCTTTACCTAATTCCTTTTTAAATCGGCCAACAAGATATTCTACCTGACCTACAAAACCGAAAACAATACCGGATTTCATTCCATCTATAGTATTTTTTGCTATTGCTCTATCCGGTTTTATTAGTTCAATTCTTGGCAATTTTGCTGACTGACTAAACAGCGCTTCCGAAGAAATCCCTATACCTGGTGCTATTGCTCCCCCGATATAATCACCTGCTTCTGATACTGCACAAAAAGTTGTGGCTGTACCAAAGTCTACTATTATCAGCGGTCCTTCATAAATTTGCGAAGCCGCAACTGCATTAACTATCCGGTCAGCCCCAACTTCTTTGGGATTATCCATTTTTATATTCATACCTGTTTTTACTCCAG
>CAZLIW010000212.1:0-3819 GCA_964559325.1 uncultured Halanaerobium sp.
ACCAGTAGGACCAGCTATTGTAAATGTTGTATGGCCTTCTCCTCCAGCACCGATACCTGCATAAGAAGGTGCATTTTTAACATAAATAGTAGTTTCAATTTTCTTGGCAAATGCTGTTAGATTATCCACATTCTTAGAATGAATCACTGCTGTATGTCTGTTTCCATGTTCAATCTGAACACCCATTTTCATTGCCTCTTCAAAGCTTTTGGCTCTAACAAGAGGAATAACAGGCATCAGCTGTTCTTCCTGCACAAATGGATGGTCAATTTCTACATCTACAACTACAAGCCTCAAATCCTCACATTTTGGTTTAAGACCAGCTTTGCGGAGTATATATGCAGCATTTTTACCAATAAGATCTTTGTTAATCGATCCATCATCATTGAGAATAACTTTTTCAAGTGGAACTGGATCATCAATAAGCTGTGAATTATCATCTGTCATATATTTTATTAATTCGTCTGCAATGCTGTCCAGAGCAACAATAACTTTTTCTGATGTACAGGGTAAATTATTATCAAAACTTGCACCTTTGATAATATCTGATGCAGCTCTTTTTAGATCCACTGTATCATCAACCAGTACCGGTGGATTACCTGCTCCAGCACCTATGGCTTTTTTGCCGGAAGAAAGTGCTGCCTTTACAACACCCGGACCGCCTGTGGCAACAATCATAGATATTCTGTCATCAGCCATACAGCTTTCTACTGTCTGAATTGTTGGTTCAGCAACAGCTGTTAACAAATTTGCGGGGCCACCTGCTTCTATTATTGCCTGATTTAGAACTTTAATTACATATGTTGAAGTTTTCTTTGCCCTGGGATGACCATTAAAAACCACTGTGTTACAGGCAGCTATCATCCCTACTGCATTACAGATAATGGTTTCTGATGGATTGGTTACAGGTGTAATTGCACAGATAACTCCAAATGGTGCTTCCTCCAGAATTGTAAGACCTTTTTTCCCACTCTTAGCTTCAGTTCTTAGGTCTTCGGTTCCAGGAGTTTTATTTATGGCCAAATCATTTTTTATAATTTTGTCTTCTATTCTTCCCATACCACTTTCCTCATATGCCATCCGTGCTATTTTATCAACATGCATACTTACTTCATTTCTCATGGCTTTTATTAGCTCTTCTCTTTCTTCTATAGAATATTCATTCTGAAGTATATTTTGAGCTTTACAGGATGCATCTATAGCCTCATCCATGGTAGGAAAAATGCCTAAATCTCCTTTAGAGCTGTTTTCAGTTTCATTATCTTTTCCTCCAGCGCCTTCCTTATCTATTTCTTTTAGTATCTGTTCTACTATTTTATTAATATCCTGATTTTTAATATCCAATCTTTCTCCTCCTTCCCTGTTTAAACTAACTGCTCGTATATCTATTGACAAAAAATTCTGTTCCTGCTTCAGCAATTTCAATATCTTCATCCACAGTTCCACCACTTACACCAACTGCTCCCACAATTTCTCCCTGACTTTTGAGAGGAACACCTCCTCCAAATAGAACTATATTTTCACAGGAAGTATCAATACCATAAAGCATATCACCAGGCCCGGAAATTTCTCCAAGTTCCCGGGTGGTCATCCTCAGTGCATAAGCAGTATATGCCTTTGCAGGTGCCAGTTCAATACTTACAGGCATAGCATTATCCATTCTTTTAAAAGATATCAGTTTCCCATCATCTCCAACCACAGAGATAACAGCCGCTAAATTCATTTTTTCTGCCTTTTTCTGGCACTGTTCTGCAATTTTTTCTGCTATATTAAGAGATAATTTCATAACTAACTCTCCTCACTGCTTAGAACCTGAAAAACCTTCTGAGTAATTAAATCTATTAAATATCTTCTATCTGCAGTTCTGCTTAAAATATAAATCAGGTCAGACAACCGATTAATATAACTGTGGAGTATTTCCGAAAATTCTATATCTTTTTCTTCCTCAGCAGCTATAATTCTTCTCTCAGCTCTCCTGCATATTGTTCTGCAAATATCAAGCAGGCTGCCCACTTCACTTTCACCAGGTACTATAAATCCTTTTAGATGAAAATCAGACTGATATGAGTCGAGCTCAGTCTCCAGAAAAGCAAGGTGTTCTTGTTTTAATTTATCTTTTGGTTCTCGCCCTAAAGATGCAAGTTCTGCTGCAGCTATAAATAAATCCTTCTGTATTTTAAAAATTATTTTTTTAATATCAGCATCCTCACACTTTACCCGGGCCAGCCCCAACCAGGAGTTAAGTTCATCAATAACACCATATGCTTCAACCTGTGGGTCTGATTTTGCGGTTCTTTCACCACTCAGGAGGCTAGTACTCCCTCTGTCACCCCTTTTTGTCGCAATAGACATATTAACCTCCTCCTAAAAAGCTCGACTCATCAATCTCAATTTCATCAATAATACCAACAATAGCATGATCTATAGGACTTCCTTTAAAGTGATCAGTTTGACGGGCAGCACTACCTTTTGTTACAAGAACTCTTTCACCAATACCAGCCCCTACACTGTCAACTGCTACCAGACATTTTTCTTTTTTAAATTCACCATATAAAGGGTGTACTAAAAGCAGTTTTGTTCCAACTAGGCCCTGATCTTTTTGTGTAGCCACCACATTACCTACTACTCTGGCTGTGAACATAATATCATCCCTTTGTTTTCTGCCACTTCTCTGGCATATGGAGTAATTACTGCATCTTCCCTAACATATATTTCCTTAATAATATCCTTAATAGGATTAATATCTTTATAGGTAATTACCTTTTTATTTAATACTAAAGAAGTTATCGTTTCAGATTCTGCTGAATCATCTTTAGAAAAATTATTGTCATTCAATTCAGCATTATCCTTAATTTCTGCTGTATCTGCTCCAGCAAAATTAACAGTATCAGCATTAAAGTTATCTCCTGCACTATTTTGAAATCCATTTTTCAAGATACTTTCAGCCTCTTTAGAAAGATCAGCAGCATCAACAATTTTAATACCAAAACTTTTTACTCTTTCCAGCTGTTTTTGATTATGTTCCAGCAGAACTGCCGGGGTTTTATCCATTCCCATATCTCTCCAGTCTTTTCCGGAAATATCAGCAGCATTTTTGACAGCTGCTACAGGTATCCCACACATAATAGCTCTAAAAATATAATCGAGCAGCTGTGAATCTACAAAATGTGCCGATAATTTAGCCGCTGTATTCCTGGTCATTACAGGAATTAATACAAGATCAGCATCATCAATACATTCAAAATCAGCTTTATAATTATTTCCGTCAACATTAAGAGCTGTCATTATTTCTCCTTTATTCAGCACCTTTTCTGCTGCATCAGAAAAGAGAAAACTCCAGTTAACATCATAAGTCCTGTCAATTTTTTTTAGCTGTTCTAAACTTTTTTGATAAGCAATTTTGCCTCCTGTAAAAACAGCTGTTATATTTTTCTTTTCTTTATTTAGTTTGAAAGAATCTTTCATCAGAGAGTTTAAAACATCTCTAACTATTCTTTCTATTAATTCTCTGCTTACTTCAACCATTTTTTTTCCTCCATCCTCAACTATTTGCAGTTAATGGCAATACCGAGGGGAGTTACCAGTAAAGTCTGAGAAGGCTTAACAATTTTTAGACCTGTTCTGTCTGCAAGCACATTCTCTATACCATCTATAGCACTTGTTCCACCGACTAAATAAACTGTTTCTGCCTTATATTTGCCAATATGATTATTTATTATAGAAGCAATTTTCTCTATCACAGGAATAACCATCGGAAATATTTCGGAAGTTCTATCAGAATCTCTTTTAATTTTTTCGGCTTTTTCTATACTGACTCCC
>CAZLIW010000213.1:0-3788 GCA_964559325.1 uncultured Halanaerobium sp.
CGGGATGGAAGCAAAATAATCTGTGAGTGGGATACAACGGTTATCCGTGATGAAAACAATGAAGTTCTAGAATTTATTTCTATTGCTCAGGATATTACAGAAGAACTGGAAGCTGAAAAAAAGATTAAAGCACAGAAAGAAGAGCTGAGATATAATGAGCTGAGGACGAGGTTTTTTGCCAATGTTTCACATGAATTAAAAACTCCACTTAATCTAATATTTTCCACACTTCAGGTGATAGAATATTACAAGAAACAGGACAGCCGACTTGAAAATGATAAAAAACTAAATAAATATCTAAATTTAATAAAGCAGAACGGATTTAGGCTGCTGAGACTTGTAAATAATTTGATTGATATAACCAGAATTGGCGCAGATTCTTTTAAAATAAATAGAGGTAATTATGATATTATATTTGTTGTAAAAAGTATAATAGAATCTGTTAGTGACTTTATTGACAGCCGAGATAGAATACTGAAATTTAACACTGACATTAAAAGTAAAGTTATTGCCTGTGATCCATTTAATATTGAAAGAGTTATGCTTAATCTTCTTTCAAACGCAGTTAAATTTACAGAAGTGGGAGACGAAATTACAGTTATTGTAGAGGAAAAGGAAGATAAAATTATCATAAGTGTAAAGGATACCGGTATAGGTATAAAAGAAGAAGAACAGGAAGTTATTTTTGAACAGTTCAGGCAAATAGATAAAAGTTTCAACCGACAGCAGGAAGGCAGTGGAATTGGCCTGTCTCTGGTAAAATCAATTGTTGAAATGCATGATGGGGAAATATGGGTTGAAAGTGAATTTGGGAAATACAGCCAAATTAGTTTTTATCTACCTGATTTTAAAGTCAGCAAAAAGGAAGATGACAGCGAAAAATATAAAGCAGATAATCTTCTTAATAAAGTTGACCTGGAATTTTCTGATATTTATGATGCTGGGCTATAAATATCATTAATGCGGCAGGAAAAAGGCGAGTACTGTTGAATTAATGAATATAGTAAAGAAAGTTCAACTGAAAGGAGGGACTGTTTTGATAAAACTAAAAAATAAAGTATTAACTATCTCCATTTACATATTTATGTTTATTATTATTTCAATGTTAAGTCAGTCTGCCGCTGCTCAAAATAGAATTTTTTTCAACGGCAACGATATAACAGAAGAAATAGAAACCGTTGAAAAAAAGGGAGAACTTTTAATTAAAGCACGAGATTTAGAAGAAATGCTTGATGCAGAGCTTAAGTGGCAGTCTGCTATCAAAACTCTGGAAATGAAGTCAGATGGAGTAAAGATTAAACTGATGGCTGACAGTCCCTATATTCAGATTGGTAATAAAGCCCTAAAGACAAAAGCAGGACTGGTGCTGGTGGATGGCAGTGCATTTGTTCCGTTGGCCAGATCAATAGAAGCTTTTGGATTTCTGCTTGAGTTTCAGAGGAATAAAGAAGAACTTTATATTTTCAAACCTGAGTCTACTATTGATAATGTATGCTGGTCAGAAGATGGAAACCAGCTTAAGATAGAGATGGATGAGATTACTCCTTATCGAGTGCTCAAAGGAGAAAATGGGAAAGAAATTATTGTCGAAATAGATAAGGCTGAGATTGCCAAAGGGTTTACAGACAATATTTCTAATGATAACTTTTATCTAAAAATCGATAATGTGCCAGACAGTGCTCTTCTACGTCTTACTGTAAAAAGCAAATTTTCTATACCCTTTCAACTTGATGGTGGTGTACATGAAGAGGAAGAAGGACTTGTACTAAGTTTTCTGCCCCAGATTAAGGCGATAGCCTGGTCAGATAAGGATATGCTGATGGTGGAGGCAAATGGAGAAATATTTAAACCGGATATTATGTATCTGGAGGAACCAAAGAGAATGGTTATTGATATTCCCAATCTAATGCTGGGGGATTATGAACTAAACCTGCCGGAAAATGAGTGGGTTAAAGATGTTAGAGTTTCACAGTTTAAATATGATCCGGTTACTTTGAGAATAGTGCTAGAACTAAAAGGCGAAAAAATTCTGCAGCCGTTAAGCCGGGAAGCAGAAGATCTTCTTGTCTTTAAACCCACAGTACAGACAGAGATAAATAATCTGGCCTATAGTGGAGGAGAAATCAAATTTGATTCTACTTCTTCTCTGGTCCCGGATATGTTTCTTCTGTCTGAACCACCTCGTCTTGTAATCAACCTCTTTAATGCTGAAAGAGGAGGAAATATTTCTGATAGTGTAGAGATAGAAAATGATTCTTTGATAGAAAAAATTCGTACTGCACGTTTTGATCAGCAGACAGTAAGGGTTGTGGCTGATCTCAAAGAGCTTACCGGCTACAGCTGGGAGGAAGAAAAAACCAATAATGGATATAGCTATACTGTTAGTTTTAAAAATAAGTTTTCCAGTATCAGCAGTAAAGAAGTAGATGGTTTTCAGTATATTAATATAAATTTAACAGGTAATGCAGAATATGAGATAAAGAAATTTAACTATCCACACAGATTGGTGGTAGATATTAAAAATGCTGTTGATAATCTTGGAGATATTGAGCTTCCGGATTATGGATCGATGATAAAAGATATCAGGACGAGCAGATTTGATAAAGATGGAAAAGAAGTTATAAGGCTGGTTTTTGAACTAAATGAATATTATAACCATGAAATTACAAAAGCCAATCAGGGAAGAGAAATAAATATTGCTCTGGCAAAAGACCAGAGGTTTGTTACCACAACCAGAAAAGATCTAATAGTAATTGATCCGGGACATGGAGGCTTTGATCCTGGTGCAATCGGAAAAAATGGTCTGGAAGAAAAAGAAGTAAATCTTGCAGTTGCTTTATATTTAACTCAGATGCTTAGAGATTCAGGTCAGGATGTAATTTTGACCAGAGATACGGATGAGTTTATATCACTAAAACAGAGAGTTAGTAAGGCCAATAAATCTGGAGCAGCACTGTTTGTAAGTATACATGCTAATTCTTTCAATGATTCTCTTTCCAATGGTACAGAAACATATTACAGCAGAGCAAAAAGTGAAAACAGCAAAAAAATGGCAGAATATCTGCAGAAAGAATTGGAAACAGAGCTGGGACTTTTTGGGAGAGGTGTAAAAGAAGAAAATCTTTATGTAATTAAATATACACAGATGCCGGCTGCCCTTGTAGAAACAGCATTTTTATCAAATGCTCACGAAGAAGCACTTCTTTCACAGGATAAGTTTAGAGAAAAAGCTGCTCGTGCCATCTATAGAGGTATTATAAAGTACATGAACAGTATTAGTGAAGGGGGGAGATGATTTATGATAGAAAAGAAATATAATCTTAAAAAGCCCTCTAAAAAAAGAAAGATACTGATACTTTTGAGAATTGCTCTAATTACAGCAGGTGTTATTTATTTGCTAATATTTTTGAGCGGGTTGTTTGCCGAAAAAGAGGTGGATATCTATTTTTCCACTGCAGATGCAATGTATTTACAGGCAGAAAAAAGAGAACTATCCGGTGAAGATATATATCGAGATATAGCGGCTGAACTGAACAGAGGTCCGGATAATAAAAGCCTGAGGGAAACCATTCCTCAGGAAGTTAAACTGATAGATTATCAGATTAAAGATGGTCTTCTTATTCTCAATTATAATAAGGAACTGGTAGAAAACCACTGGGGAGGAAGTACAGGTGAAAGCCTGACAGTTTATTCAATAGTAAATAGTTATACCTCCCTTGAAAATATTGATCAGGTTAAAATTTTGATTAGTTTGCCAGCCAGTTTCGGATGTTGGATTAACCGAAGCA
>CAZLIW010000214.1:0-3785 GCA_964559325.1 uncultured Halanaerobium sp.
AAGGATGCTGTAAAAATAGTAAGAGAATTAAAGAAGATGAATAAAACTGTTTCTATGTTAACAGGAGATCGCAAACTGGCTGCCGCACAGATAGCCGATAAACTTTCTCTGGACAGCTATTATGCGGAACTTATGCCGGGAGAAAAAGTTGAAAAAATAGAAGAACTTTTAGATAATAATGGTAAGTTGATATTTGTAGGTGATGGTATTAATGATGCACCTGTACTTGCAAGATCAGATATTGGTGTTGCAATGGGGGCTTTAGGGTCTGATGCAGCTATAGAAGCAGCAGATATTGTTTTAATGACAGATGAACCTTCTAAAATACTGACTGCAGTTAATATTGCTAAAAAAACAAAGAAAATTGTCTGGCAGAATATATATCTTGCTTTAGGGGTAAAGGGTGCTGTTATGATTCTTGGAGCACTTGGAAATGCAACCATGTGGGAAGCAGTATTTGCTGATGTGGGAGTTGCACTGCTGGCTGTATTTAATGTAATGCGTATTTTAAAATCTGAATAATGGAGTGTTAAAAATGATTGACCAGAATAAATACTGTGATGTATGTGAAGTTTTTAATCCAGATAACAGTGTTGTTGAACTTATGAAGGAAAAAAAACTTGATGATAATGTTATCTATGAACTATCAGAGCTTTTTAAAACAATGGGAGATCCAACCAGAATCAAAATTTTATATGCACTTAAAGAACGAGAATTATGTGTGTGTGATCTGTCTGAACTTTTAAATATGTCTTCGTCTGCTATATCTCATCAGTTGAGAATTTTAAGAAATAATAAACTGGTTAAATTTAGAAAAGAAGGACGTTCAGTTTATTATTCTCTGGATGATGATCATGTAATCTGTCTGTTCGGTCAGGGACTTCAGCATGTGCTGGAAGACAGATAAGCAGCATTTTTCAAAAAATGCAGAAAAATCCAAAAAATTATAACTGAAAAGAAGGAAAATATTAAATAATATTGAATATATTAATCAACATTAAATATTTTAATTAAGGAGTCTGATGTATGGATAAAACAGAGCTGAGTAAAATCGATACGATATTGGATGATCACAGAGAAAAAAAAGATAGTTTGATTACCGTACTCCAGAAATCTCAGAATAAATTAGGATATTTGTCAAAAGTCACACAAAAATATATAGCAGATGAAATGAATATACCTTATAGTAAATTATATGGAGTGATAACTTTTTATTCACAGTTTCATCAAAAACCGCGCGGCAAATATATTGTTAGAGTTTGTGAAGGAACCGCCTGCCATGTTAGAGGTGGTGATAAGGTCCTCGAAGCTCTTAAAGATGAGCTCGGTGTGGACAGGGGAGAAACTACTGATGATTTGCTCTTTACTTTAGAACCGGTAGCCTGTCTTGGGGCCTGTGGACTTGCACCGGTTGTTATGATTAATGATGAAAGCTATGGGAGAATGACTCCTGAATCGATAGTAGAAGTTATTAATGAGTACAGAGACAAAAATTGAGAAATATATCACTAATAAACCCCAGCTGGGGTTTATATTTATTTGGAGGTGTAATTAATGAAATCTTTTGCTGAATTAAAAAAATATCAGAATGAAATTTCTGAAAAGAAAAAAAATAACAAAAAAGATACTAATAAACCGGAGATAATAATAGGGATGGGAACCTGCGGTATTGCTGCTGGGGCCAAAAAAATACTCAGTGCAGTAACTGAAGCAGTTGAAGAAAAAGAGCTGGATGTAAAAATTATAGAAACAGGATGTATCGGTATGTGTGAAAAAGAACCGCTGATGGATATAAAAATGCCCGGCATGGATAGAGTTACATATGGTGAACTTGAAGCAGATAATGTAAAAGAAATAATTAATAAACATTTATTTGAAAAAAAAATAGTGAAAGAATTTGCAATCGCAAGAATTTCCGAATAACTGTAAGGGAGGATAGATTTAATGAAAGAATATACGGCTTTAAAGGAATTACCCTATTATGAAGAATTGGATTTCTATAAAAAACAGAAAAGAATAGTGCTGGAAAACTGTGGTTTAATTGATCCAGAAAAAATTGATGACTATATTGAAAATAATGGCTATCAGGCGGCTGCTAAGGCATTAACAGAGATGAAGAGCAGTGAAATTATAGAAAAGGTTAAAAATTCAGGCCTTCGCGGTCGTGGGGGTGGAGGATTTCCCACCGGTTTAAAATGGCAGTTTGCAAAAGATGCAGAAGGAGAAAAAAAGTATGTTGTCTGCAATGCAGATGAAGGAGATCCAGGGGCATTTATGGATCGAAGTTTGCTGGAAGGAGACCCTCATAAACTTCTGGAAGGTATGATGATAGCTGCTTATGCAATTGGTGCTGATGAAGGATATATTTATGTTAGAGCAGAATATCCTCTGGCAATAAGCAGATTAAAAAAAGCTATTTCTCAGGCAGAAGAGCTGGGTCTGCTTGGAGAAAACATATTTGGAAGTGGTTTTAATTTCAAAATTCATATTAAAGAAGGTGCTGGAGCTTTTGTATGTGGAGAAGAAACTGCACTTATGGCATCAATTGAGGGTAAAAGAGGAACACCAACTTCCAGACCTCCATATCCGGCTCAGAGCGGTTTATGGGGTAAGCCGACAAATATTAATAATGTTGAAACATATGCCAATATTCCCTATATTATTGACAAAGGTTCAGAAAAATTTAATAAATTTGGTACAGAAAACAGCAGTGGGACAAAAGTATTTGCATTAACCGGTAAGATCAAAAATACCGGATTGGTAGAAGTCCCTATGGGATTAAGTTTAAGAGATATAATTTATGATATTGGTGGTGGAATTACAGATGATAAAGATTTCAAAGCAGTCCAGACCGGTGGACCTTCCGGTGGATGTATTCCAGCTGAACATCTTGATCTCAAAATAGATTATGATTCTTTAAAAGAAATTGGAGCAATGATGGGTTCAGGTGGAATGGTTGTAATGGACGAAGATACCTGTATGGTAGATGTGGCCAGATTTTTCCTTACTTTTACTCAATCTGAGTCATGTGGAAAATGTACTCCCTGCAGGATTGGAACAAAGAGAATGCTAGAAATTCTTGAGAGGATTACAGAAGGTAAAGGTAGAGAAGGAGATATTGAAAAGCTTGAACAGCTCGGGAGAGTTATCAAAGAAGCTTCTCTATGTGGGCTTGGACAGACTGCTCCCAATCCGGTGCTGACAACAATTAAATATTTCAGAGAAGAATATGAAGCACATATAAATGATAAAAAATGTCCTGCCGGTCAGTGTTCTGCATTAAAAGGTAGTTATGTAATTGACGATGATCACTGTATTGGCTGTGGGCAGTGTAAAACTGTGTGTCCGGCTGATGCGATAACTGGGGAAAAGCAGAAAGCCCACATTATTGATCCAGAAGCATGTATTAGCTGTGGAGCCTGTGCCGAAGTTTGCCCTGTCGATGCGATTTCTAATTGAAGGAGGAGTTCAAAAATTGAAAGAAATAATTATTGATGGACATAGTTATAAATTTAAACCGGGCCAGACTGTATTAGAAGTCGCCCGGGAAAATAATATTGATATTCCAACACTCTGTTATAGTGAACATTTAAGTATAACAGGTGCATGCAGGATGTGCCTTGTTGAAAATAAAGAAAACGGCAGTTTGGAGACATCCTGTACACTTCCAGCCAGAGATGGATTGGAAGTGGAAACTGATAATGATAAAATTTATGAGGCCAGAAAAACAGTACTGGATTTAATTTTATCAGATCATCCTATGACATGTATGACATGTGAGGCCA
>CAZLIW010000215.1:0-3758 GCA_964559325.1 uncultured Halanaerobium sp.
ACCAGATTTTTTGGAATCATATGAGAAATACGCCTGAGCATATTTATCTGTATTATCACCAATAATCTTAATAGCATTTTTATTAGCACCAACAGTACCATCTGATCCAAAGCCCCAGAATTTACAGCGTACTGTGCTTTCAGGTGTTGTACTAATATGTTCGTTTATTTCTAAGTTAGTATGTGTGACATCATCAATAATACCGATAGTAAACTGGTTTTTTGACTCTTCTTTTTTGAGGTTTTCAAATACAGCATTAATTTGAGAAGGAGTTGTATCTTTAGAACTCAAGCCAAAACGGCCACCTACTATAACGGGATTTTCTTTTCTGTCATAAAATAGAGATCTAACATCCTCATAAAGAGGTTCTCCAACTGCACCAGGTTCTTTAGTTCTATCTAATACAGCAATCTTCTTTGTTGTTTCAGGAAATGCTTTGAAGAAATATTTTTCTGAGAAAGGACGATAAAGTCTAACTTTTATGAGTCCAACTTTTTCTCCCTGCTCAACCAGATAATTAACTGTTTCTTCAATAGTATCTGTTACAGAACCCATTGCAACTATAACATATTCTGCATCTTCTGCACCAACATAATTAAATGGATGATATTCTCTTCCTGTAATCTCGCTAATATCCTGCATATATTCTTCTACAATATCAGGTACTGCATCATAAAAACGATTGGATGCTTCTCTGGCCTGGAAGAAAATATCTGGATTCTGAGCTGTACCTTTTGTAACTGGATGTTCAGGATTTAAAGCTCTGTGCCTGAATTCGCTTACTTTACCATAGTCAACCAGTTCTGCCAGATCATCATAATCCATAAGCTCAATTTTCTGATACTCATGAGATGTTCTAAATCCATCAAAGAAATGTACAAATGGAACACTGCTTTTTATTGAAGCTAAATGGGCTACACCAGCTAAATCCATAACTTCTTGTACACTACCAGAAGCAATCATTGCTGTTCCAGACTGACGAACAGCCATAACATCAGAATGATCACCAAAAATTGAAAGAGCCTGGGTTGCAACTGTACGAGCACTAACATGGAAAACTCCAGGTAATAACTCACCTGCAATTTTATACATATTAGGCAGCATCAGCAGTAAACCCTGTGAAGCTGTAAATGTTGTTGTCAATGCACCTGCTGCAAGTGAACCATGTACTGCACCAGAAGCACCACCTTCAGATTGCATTTCTGTCAACTTAACTCTCTGGCCAAAAATATTTTTGCGGCCGTGTGCACTCCATGAATCAACCAGTTCAGCCATTGGAGATGAAGGAGTAATTGGATAGATTGCCGCAACATCTGTAAATGCATATGCTACATGGGCTGCAGCCGTGTTTCCATCCATAGTTTTCATTACTTTTGCCATTATAACTTTCCCTCCTATTAGTAAGGTAAATTTATTAGTTTTGTCTTCTTTAAGTATATTACTTTACAGTTCAGCTGTCAAATATTTCACATCTTTTGGAAGATATCTAAATAAATTCGAAATCATTTAAATTAATTAAATATTAATGCTATTTTTTAAATAAAATGGAAGGAAAAATAACTTTTAAGAAGAATTATAATATACAAATTTAATGGAGAGGAGTGATTTTATTGAAAAAATCACTGATATTACTAATAATATTTACATTAATATTTACTATATCGTCTAATGTTTTTGCTGATAGAGGCTCTATTCCTTTTCAACCTGGGATAAGAATTTTCGAACCCAATCAGCAGGCATTAATAGCCTGGAACGGGGAAGAAGAAATTCTTATTCTTTCTACAGAACTTTATGCTGATCAGGACACAAAAGTTCTTGAAGTATTACCTTTACCTCACGAACCTGAAATAAAAAAATCCAGTCGGGATGTTTTAAGAAAGGCAAATGAACTTTTGATTGCAGATCAATTTAAACATCTGCTTCAGCCTTTAACACGATCTTCAGACAACAAACAGATTCCAGGAGGAGAGGTTAAACAGGAAGTAGTTATTGGTTCACATGACATTACAGTTGTAAAAGTTCTAAATGAAAATACATTTACAGACTGGGTTAATAACTATTTAAAACAGAAAGGAAAAGATAATCCTGTTATTCCTAAAGAATTAACAGAAACAATAAAAAGATATATTGATAAAGATTATAATTTTTTCGTTTTCGATACTGTAGATGTAGGCCCAAAGCCTTATTTTAATGAGGCTATTTATTACAAATTTAAGAGTGACAAATTATATTATCCATTAGAAATAACAAAATCTGATCATGGAGAGAGCAGTATCAGTCTGCTTGTACTTACAGAATCAAATCTAATTAATTTTCATGGAATTCAGCGAGATAAAATTGAATTTGAAAAAGGACCCAAATTAATTAACAGAGATGATGCTGAATTTATATCCAGCGATATCGCTGATCTTTTTGCCTCTCATTTTACTGGAAATAATGGTTCAGAAAAAGTAAAGCTGGCCAGCTGGAAAATAGTCGATAATCTGGCCAATTTTGATAGTGATCTGCTGGCAGATTATACAATTCCTGAGGGTGGAGAAAATTTAACATTTATGGGTCATAAATATATTAACTGTATGACTCATCCAAATTATCCATTTAAAACAGAAAAAACTCTATCTTCTCTAAATGGCAAGGTTGAAATGTATCTGGGAGGAACCCGTTCACTACCCTGGTATGCATATTCACTGAATGGAAAAATATTATTTAATGCTGTGACTGGTGAACCTTTTGGATCTTTAGAAAATATTGAAGAAAAAAAATTAACTTTTGAAGGTTATTCAGGTCAGGGATATATCTGGTCAGAGAACTTCCTGACAAAGGAAATGGAAGCTGTGGAAATACCCAATGCATTTTTTGTTACAGATGTAGTTGGATACAAGTTTTGCTCTGGTTTAAGAGTAGATGAAAATGGAGAAATATCAGGAAACAGAAATTCATTCTGGATAAAACGCTAAAAAAATTTAAACTATGTTTAAAATATATTACAGTACATTATTACAATATTTCAGCTTTTTAAACCTTATTTAGCTGAAAGCACTGCACATATAATGTTAAATATGATATTTAAAACAGCAGGAATTATTTAAGTAATTAAAAACCCTGACCAGAAGATTATACCGGTCAGGGTTAGTTGTTTTATTATACAGTTTTACAGTTAAACTCTATAATTTTACAACGTTGGCAGCTTGAGGTCCGCGGTCGCCTTCAACGATTTCGAATTCTACTTCTTGCTCATCTTCAAGACTTTTGAAACCTTCGTCCTGAATTGCGGAAAAGTGAACAAATACATCGTCTCCATCTTCTCTCTCAATAAAACCATAACCTTTTTTCGCATCAAACCATTTTACTTTACCTGTGTAAATCATAATTAATACATTCCCCCTAGGAAAATTTCTTTATGGGGTTCATTCATTTAAACTTCACCCACTGCAAACAATTATAGCATAAGAATTTTTTCTTTTCAACAAATTTTTATGCAAAAAAATACCGGATGTATGTTTAAAATTATCATACGCCCGGCATCATTTAAGATCTTTTTAAGCAGAAAAATCCTTTTTAACTGAAAAGGTTTTGCGGTCTTTAAATTCTTCCTTCTTTCCTTTGTTCCAGTCCGAAACAGGAGAAAGATATCCTACAACACGAGAATAAACTTCACATTTTTGTTTTTTAGCCACAATTTTACCTCCTTGAATTTTTACCTTAAATTATTTTAAAACATAATCTAACCATCAGCTCCAGCATAGTAGTTCAAAACA
>CAZLIW010000216.1:0-611 GCA_964559325.1 uncultured Halanaerobium sp.
ATCTGCTACATTAGGACTGGGAAGTCTAATTTCAACAAGTTTGGAGCTGGCACTTTTAAACTGG
Source organism: uncultured Halanaerobium sp. (assembly GCA_964559325.1). GTDB lineage: Bacteria > Bacillota > Halanaerobiia > Halanaerobiales > Halanaerobiaceae > QPJE01. Next base: position 65 of record CAZLIW010000216.1, read on the forward strand.
AAGAGAAAGTCTGAGTTTACATCTGATAGAGCCGGATTGCTCTGCTGTCAGAATTTTACCACTGTTATAACGGCAATGATGAAGATGGGTGGAGCTCCCCCAGAAGTTTATGATCGCCTTGATCATAATGCATTTTTGCAGCAGGCAAGAGAATTTGAAGGTTTTGATGAAGACAATTTTGATAAATTTGCTAAAATTTTTAGTGTAATGTTTGCAACACATCCCTGGACAGTAATGAGGGCTGCTGAGATAGAGAATTGGTATAATTATGGCAGATATGATGATATATTGGTCAGAAAAATTGAATCAGGAGGAACAGTTTTTGAGGAGCCGATTTATTTAGAAGGAGATAATGATCAGCTTAATTTCTGTACCAAATGCGGGAGCAGGATTACTAAAGACATGAAATTTTGTACTAAATGTGGCAGTAAAATTGTTAGAGGTGGAGATTAATGGCAGATAAAAATTTTTGTACCAATTGTGGTAATACATTAAATAGTGATGATACTTTTTGGCGACCTAATTATAATTTTGTTGGTTTCAGTAA
>CAZLIW010000216.1:621-3742 GCA_964559325.1 uncultured Halanaerobium sp.
TACTTTTTGTGGAAGATGTGGCCAACCTGTTGATGGAGATAGAAGCCAATTTGAAACAAACAGCAGCAAGAAAACGGTTTCTAACAATAGAAATGATGACAGATACAGACGTGCAAGATCTGATAAATTTAAATTCCCTAAAAAAGTGGGACACTTAATTACAGGTATAATTTCTTTTATAATATTATTTTTTGTGATTGGCTCTGCCTATATTATGGCAGATAATGGTGCCATCTACAGCTCTAATTTTTTTGTATTTTTAATCAGCAGATATAGTTTCTTTTATATTTCAGCAGGTGTTTCTTTGTTTGTAATATCTTTTTTTAATCTAAAGCTCAATATGCAGATTTTCTTTAAAGAAAGAATGAGTTTTAAGGATTTTTTATTGAAAAAATATGGATTATTTTTAAATCTGCAAAATTATGCAAAAACATATTTTCTTTTCTATATTATAAGTGCATTTTTGTTTGCATCATTTATTCTGGTATTAATGACTGTTTCAGGAACAGTGATACCTTTAATTTTGATGATTTTACTGGCGGCAGCATTTTTCTATTTTAATTGCCGTTTTGTTTTTTCATTATTTTTGGTGCTGGATCAAAATGAAAATGCCAGCAGTTCTTTCAAAAAAAGTTTTGAACTTACAAGAGGAAAATTAGTAGATTATGCTGGAATAATTATCGCTATTTTGATTATAAATTATTTTGCAGCTAAAACTTATATGCTTGGATATATTATTGCTTTTCCTCTTTCTTTTTATCTTCTAACAAAAGTCTATTATGATTTAAAAGAAACTAAATTTTAATTTGAAATTATACGAAAACCCTGCTGGGGCAGATCCAGCAGGGTTTTTTGTGTGAACTGGATTAAAAAGGATAAAAGTTTGTTAAAAAGATTGTCTAAAACATTTTTTAGCGATATCCGGGAAACTCATTAATCAGTTACAATTGTAAATAAAGAAAACTTTTGCTATAATTAAAGTTAAATAATAAAAATTTAGTAGTATAGGAGGAGTAAGATGGATTTAAATGTTATTCAGGCTTTTAGTATTGTTTTGTTGATTCTGGCAGTTGGGGAGTTTGTTTCTATAAAGACGAAGGCTTTAGTTCCGTCGGTTTTTGTTTCAGCAGTTTTGTTTTTAATTGGGTTTTGGACTATTCTACCTGCTGATATTGTAACTCAAAGTTCTTTTGCAAAACCTATTGTTTATCTTTCGATGTATCTTTTATTAACACATATGGGAACTTTAATGAGTGTTAAGGAACTTTTATCACAGTGGAAGACTGTTTTAATTGCTTTGAGTGGTATTATAGGAATTATAGCTATGACAATGACAGTTGGAAATCTTATTTTTGGATGGGAAACTGTAGTTGCTGCAACACCTCCATTAACTGGTGGAGTAGTAGCATCTATTTTGATGTCAACAGCAGCAAGTGATAGAGGTTTAACAGCTATTGCTGTACTTGCAACAGCAATGTACATAATGCAGGGTTTTTTCGGGTATCCAATCACTGCCCTAATGCTTAAAAAAGAAGCAAGAAGGCTGGCAGAAAAAGTGAGAAATGGAGAAGTTGAAGTTGATCTTTCTAAGAAAGATGGGGAAGTTTCTGAGGAAGAGCAGAGAAGATTCAGGATTTTTCCACCTCTGCCAGACAAATTTCAGACTACATATGCAATTTTATTAAAACTCGGAATTGTTGCTGCTCTGGCAGTAGCAGCTGCACCAATTTTACATCTTAACCAGTTTGTAGTGTGTCTATTATTTGGAGTTATTGGAAGAGAGATTGGATTTTTAGAAGAGAAAGCACTTGTTAAATCAGGTTCTTTTGGGTTTCTAATTACAATTTTGATGGCCTTTATATTTGCAGGATTATCTAAGGCAACACCATCTATGCTTACAGAAATTTCATTGTCTCTATTTGGTATTATTGTGCTGGGTGTTTTTGGTATGGGGGTATTTTCTATGGTTGTGGGAAAATTGCTTGGATATACAAAAGAGATGGCTTTTTCAATTGCTATGACAGCTCTATATGGTTTTCCAGCTGATTACATATTAACTATTGAATCTGCAAGATCAACTACAAAAAATGATAAAGAATATCAGTATGCCATTGACGAAATGCTTCCCAAAATGCTTGTAGGTGGTTTTACCACTGTAACAATAGCTTCAGTTATTATTGCAGGTATTTTTGTTAAATTACTATAGATTTTTCAAAAAATGATTGTGAAATTTTTTAAACCGATATGAACTTGATTATTATTTATAGAGATTGTTTAAGATTTATCATTGTAATTTAAGATTTATTTTTTTATATTATAATTAATTTAATAATCTTTATATATATTTCTGCTGGTAGGCATCTTTTAAGGCGTCTATCAGATATATTAGTGCTTATAAAAGCATTAAGGAGGTTAATGAGAATGTTAACTAAATTGGAAAGAATAGAGAATGATATAGAAGAACTGAGTAAATTTAACTCATCTCCTGGAAAAGGTTTGACCCGTTTTTCTCTTACAGATGCAGATAAGGGAGCTCGCAGATATTTAAAAGAAGAACTCAAAAAAATTGGCTTAACAGTATATGAAGATCCTGCTGGTAGTATTGTGGGCAGAAGAGAAGGCACTGATAAAGATGCACCTGCAGTTATGATAGGATCTCACTTTGATTCAGTAAAAAATGGTGGTAATTTTGATGGCCCGGCAGGTGTTGTAATGGCTCTTGAAATAATGAGGGTTCTTGAAGAGAATAATGTAAAAACAAAGCATCCTGTAGAATTTATAGCTATGATAGAAGAAGAAGGCGGAAGATTTGGCTCAGGTGTTTTCGGCAGCCGGGCAATGGCCGGAAGAGTAAGTTATGAAGACCTGGTAAATAATAAAGATGCTGACGGAATAACAATGGCAGAAGCATTTAAAAATTTTGGATTTGATCCAAAAAAGATAGAAGAAGCAAAAAGAGATCCAGAAGAACTTAAAGCATTTATTGAACTGCATATAGAACAGGGGCCAGTCTTAGAAAAAGAAGCAAAAGATGTTGGGCTGGTAAGCTTCATCGTGGGAATCAATCAGATTAGAGTTAAGGTGAAAGGTCGACCTGATCATGCAGGGACTCCCCCAATGG
>CAZLIW010000217.1:0-3735 GCA_964559325.1 uncultured Halanaerobium sp.
TAAAATTTACAGCATCTTTTTCGTTTCCAGGTGGGTTTTCAGTATTTGTTCTGATCAATTCCTGTAAAATCTCTTCAATTTTTTCAAGTGACAGTTCATTTTTATTCATTAATATCACCTCAATTTATTACTTTGAAATACTTTTAATTATTTTTTCTATCTCAATCTTACTTTTTCCATTAATCTTTTTATCAACTGAAAATAAAGCCCTAAGCATTTTTTTATCTGTCAGAGAAATTAAATATTCATACTTATATTCATCTTTATTTTCTTTATAAATATAATAACTTTCTTTTTTATAATTGAGTTTTCCACTGTCAATAACATTATAATCTTCATCAGATATAAGCTGATATTTATAATTTTTCTCAACTGTTTCCATAAATTCTCTGCTTCCTAAATCAAATATCCTTATTACTCCTAAAATATTTTTATCTTCACTCGCCAGTTCATATGCAGATAATTCATCACTCCTCTGTTTTCTTATTTTATTCAATTTCCATGATTCTGGAAGTTGAATGCTGAAATGTTTATCTGAAAATTTTTGTTTGACTTCTATCTTATCTTTACTATTTAAATCATCTTCAGTACTTCTATCAGTTCTCTTATTATCATTATTTCTATTCAACTCAGGAATATTATCATTATTGTCACTATCGTTAATTGATACATCTCCTATTTTCTTTCCTGTCTTTTTATCAATATAATCAGAAATATATTCTATCCTTGTATCAGGGATCGGATGAGTCTGAGTAAATTCCAGCAGTTTGCTCCCACCACTTTTTTCTTTAAAAATCTTCATTAATTCTACTAAACCCCTGGGATCATAACTTGATTTTAACATTAAATCTACTGCAAAAAGATCAGCTTCCTGTTCCTGTTCGCGAGAAAATCCTTTAGTTATCAAATTTTGAGCTATACCGGTAATATTTGCATACTGATTGTCAGTAAAATAATTGAAAATTAACCCTATTACAGCTAGACCCATATTATTTTCTAAATCTTTATATAGATGTCTGTGATAAGCATGACCCATCTCATGTGCAATTAGTCCTGCTAATTGTTGATTGGTTTTCAATTCATTTAGCAGACCTCTAAATAACATTATCTTTCCATTACCGATATAATATGCATTAATTATATCAGAATCAATATAATGTATCTCAAAACCAGCTTCTTTCATTTCTTTATTATCTAAATTATTTTCAAGTTGATTAAGTATTTTTTGTTCTGTACTGTCAGAAGAAAATTTTTCTATTCGATATTTTTTATCCAAATCATTATATAATCTATCTGAAACATCTTTTTCATATTGAGAAAATGCCAGGATATTGCTACTGCATATCATAATTATTACTGCTGCCAATAATATAATAGATGTTTTTTTATAAATACTTGTCATATTTGATCCCCTTTCTTTATGCAGCAAATGTTTATAATTTTTTTAATTGTTTACTTAAATTTTTTCAAACTAATGTAATATTAAAAAACACAGTTTTTACAGCTTTATTCTATTTTAATATAGATTCTCTTTTAAATAAAGAAAAATTCTGCCGAAGAAAGTTTATTTCTTCAGCAGAATCATAAGTTAAAACATTTTATTCAGCTTTCTGCAGCTGACATATCATTGGATCATGATCAACAATAATCACTTCAATGTCCTTATCCATTTTACCACTGCTCCAGCAATAAAATATTTTTATATTTTAAAGATTTGATCGGCTGCCTCCACCATCTATTACTACTGCCGTTCCATTAATATAGCTTGATTTTCCCGAAGATAAGAAAGCAACCAGATCACCTAATTCCTCAGGCTTACCCAATCTTTTAAATGGTATGTTCTTACTCCTAAAATCAAGTGCCTTATCATAATTGTCAAATTCTCCTCTTTCCAGCTGGCTTTCAATTATATTTTTTATGCGGTTTGTTTCATGTGAACCAGGCAGAATTGCGTTAGCCCTAATTTCTGGAGCCAGTTCTCTGGACAGTGTTTTCATAAGACCAACAACACTCATTCTCACAGAATTAGATAGAAGCAGACCGTCTATTGCCTCTTTTACACTGCGTGAAGTAATATTAACTATTGTACCTCCACCATCTCTTCGCAGATAATCTAGCGATTCTCTAACAAGCCTCACAACACTCATCACCAGCAGATCAAATGAAAAATACCAGTCATCATCTTCTGTTTCCTCAAATGAAGCTACCGGAGGACCACCGGCTGAAGTTACCAGATGATCAATGCGTTCAAATTTTTGATATGTTTTTTCCACCAGCTCTTTAATATCTTCTTTTTTTGTAAGATCACCTTTGACTGCAAATACTTCTCCACCACCTATTTCCCTAAGTTCATGAGCTGTATTCAGCAGTTTTTCTTCATTGCGTCCGTTTATTACAACATTTACACCTTCTTTTAAAAGAGCTGAAGCTGAAGCTTTTCCCAATCCACTACTTGAAGCTGTTACAATCGCTGTGTTTCCTTTAATACCTAAATCCATAAATTAAACACCTCCATAAAAAATTAGAAGTAAAAGCTGATTTCACCAGACATCTTAATTATTTTTAATAATAATCATTAAAACTGCTCTTAAATATATAATTCCATATGAGCTGCTAAATCCCTGCTCACAAATAAAACTGCCTTCTAAAAATTAGAAGGCAGTTCCATTATTGTAATATATTTTATTAAAACTATTTGAAAGATAATTTTTCTTCTTCAATAATTTTTTGTACTTCATCAGGAGATGGACCTGCATAAGTAGAATGGTTATTTAACGAATTTTTTATGTCCAATTTGAAAGTTAATTCTTCCTCACTGTATTCAAAATCAGAAGGAAAAACTTTTCTCCATTCATCTTTAGTTAATTGATTTAATTCTTTATCATTCTCCAGTGCATATAAAACTGCTTTACCAACTATACCATGGGCTTTTCTAAATGGAATAGAGTGTTCTGCCATAAAATCAGCCAGCTCTGTTGCATTTAAATAGCCTTTACCGGCAGCTTTAAGCATATTTTCTTTTTTTACCTTCAGAGTTTTCAGCATCTCTGGAAATAATGTTAAGATTACTTTAATTGTTTTTACAGTATCAAAAAGCCACTCTTTATCTTCCTGTAGATCTTTATTATAAGCAAGCGGGAGTCCTTTAATTGTTATCAGAATCTGATTTAAATTAGCAATAACTCTACCTGATTTACCTCTTACCAGTTCTGCTAAATCAGGATTTTTCTTCTGAGGCATAATACTGCTTCCTGTTGTATAACGGTCATCCAGTTCTATAAAATCAAATTCAGCTGAATTCCAGAGAATAATCTCTTCGCTCATACTGCTCAAATGTGCCATCAAATTTGCTGAAACTGATAAAAATTCCACAATAAAATCTCTGTCACTTACACCATCTATGGAATTTTTACACGGTCTGGAAAAGTTAAGCTTTTCTGCTGTCCAGCTTCTGTCAAGTGGAAAAGAGCTTCCGGCCAGTGCCCCGGAACCAAGTGGAGAAATATTTATTCTTTTTCTGCAGTCCAGATATCTTTCTTTATCTCTTTTCAATTTAAAATAACAAGCAAGCAGATGATGTCCAAAACTAATAACCTGGGCCCGCTGCATATGAGTATAACCAGGCATTACAGTTTTTTTATTTTTTTCAGCAATCTTCAGTAAAGTCTTAAGAAATTTATCGATCAGATCTATAATTTCATCTGTTTTATCCCTTAGATAAAGCCTCATATCCAG
>CAZLIW010000218.1:0-3725 GCA_964559325.1 uncultured Halanaerobium sp.
ATATATTCAACCATTTAAAGAAGGATCCCTCTTTTTTTATTTAAAAAATATCAATATTTTATTTACACAACTTATTATACATTACTTAAAAATCATCCAATGTAGCCAAACCAAGCTAATAATCCTACTATTATGAAATATAAATCAACAGGTAAAGCGTAAAGCATGATTTTAACAGGATCCACTTCTTTTTCTTTAACAACCCCTCCTACAATTCCTGCTACAACAAAAGCAGTTAAAGATACTGGCGGAAAAGCTTGTCCACCAACTGCTATATGACTTGCACCTAAAACTGCTGATAATTTAGATATTTCAAAAGTTTCAGTTAAAATTGGCCCCATTAAAGGAACAATCGTATTTTGAGCAGTAGTTTGAGAACCTGTGAGCATTCCTAAAAGCGCTAAACCTATTCCTCCACCAAAAGTTACTATTGTTTCTGATAAACCCTGTGTTATTTCTACTACTCTATCAATTAATCCAGCAGCATAAAACATACCCACCATTATACCTGCACATACTTGAATTTGAACTGTTTTTGAAACATTTTTTAAACCAGTTTTAATTGTTTCTAATCTTTTATCTCTAACTTTACTAAAAAAGAAACTTATTACAATTGCAGTAATAATTGCTTGAGTAACTCTAAATGTTATACCACTCAAAATTGGAATCCAACCAAAAATAGCAATAAAGCCTTTATCTATCATCATAACCAAACTATATAATATAGGAATTTCAAATGAAACAGATCTTACTATTACTATAATAACCAAAAATGTTAATGGTACAAGTGTATGCCAATCTTCTTTAATAATCTGTGATACATTTTTTTCAGGAATAAGATGTTCAGGAAGTTTTTTAATTTTTACAAATCTTGAACATACATAAATAGCCAAAATCACCCCTATACCGACTGTTATATAAGAAATGTTTACTGCTGCAGCTGGACTTTCTAGACCCACAAGAGCAGAAGAAAGAAATATTGCCTGAGTAATAGGTGGCATTACTGCCCCTATAAAACTTCCCATAAGTATAGTAGCTCCTATTTGCTCAGGAGTCAATTTTAATTCAATTAAAGCAAGAACCACCAAAGTACCTATAACTGTAGCAGCTGCAATTCCATCACCCAATAATGATCCTGCTAAAACTAGTGTTACAATTACTGCTGCAATTAAACCTTTAGGAGTTCGTCCAAAAAGAGAACGAAAAGTATTCAATACTGTATCCATAGTTCCCAATTTTACCTGTGTTTGAGCATATATACTTCCAAAAATTGATAGGCCAATAACCCAAGCAAGTTTATCAATCCCTTCACCAGAAGCTAAAATTATTTCTCCCGGAGATAATCTTCCTAAAACTGCAGCTGTTAAAGCTCCAATTAATAATGCTATCCTTACATTTCCACCAATCTTTGGAAATGGAATCAAAATCACAGCAATAACTAATACAATAGGTGTTAAAACAATTAACATAATACCAAACCTCCTTGAAGTTTTATTCAATTATTTTACAAATAATTTGAAAATACTTAATTTTTAAACTTTATTTATGGTTAATAAAACACCTCCCTTCCTTTAAGAATAATTATTATTTTACTTATGTAGATTATGTTTGTTTTTTTATAATCAATCTTTATATATCAAACTCAATTCCCTGTGCAAGTGGCAGATTTTTGCCCCAATTAATTGTATTAGTTTGTCTCCTCATATAACTTTTCCAGGCATCTGAACCAGATTCTCTTCCTCCTCCGGTTTGTTTTTCACCACCAAATGCGCCACCTATTTCAGCACCTGATGTACCAATATTAACATTTGCTAAACCACAATCAGAACCAGTACCAGATAAAAACTCTTCTGCTTCACGAATATTATTTGTAAATATTGAAGATGATAATCCCTGCACTACATCATTATTCATTTTAATCGCTTTACTAACTTCGCCAGTATACTTTATTAAATAAAGCAAGGGGGCAAATGTTTCTTCTTGAACAATTTCATACTTATTCTCTACTTCTGCTATTGTAGGAACTACATAGCAACCACTTTCATATCTTTCTCCTTCAAGAACTTCACCTCCATAAACTATTTTACCGCCCTCTTCCTCAACCTTCTTTAAAGCACTTTTATACTTTTCAACTGCATCTTTATCTATTAGCGGACCTACATGATTTGTATCATCAAGGGGGTCACCAATTTTTAAAGATTTATATGCTTTTATTAATGATTCTTTTAATTGTTCATAAACATCCTCATGAATAATTAATCTTCTTGTAGTAGTACATCTCTGTCCAGCAGTACCAACTGCACCAAATACTATAGCCTGAAGTGCCATATCAAGATCCGCCTCAGAAGTTATAATAATTGCATTATTACCACCTAATTCGAGAATAGTCTTACCAAAACGCCTGGAAACAGTTTCAGAAACATGTCTACCTGTCTTTATTGAACCAGTAAATGAAACCAAAGGAATCTTTTTATCATTTAATATATCTTCACCTATAGAAGATCCAGAACCAATAATCATTGAAAAAACTCCCTCTGGAACATCATTTACTTCAATTACTTCTTTTAAAATATTCTGAACCGCTATTGCTGTTAGAGGAACAGTTGAAGATGGTTTCCATAAATTTGAATTACCACAAACCGTTGAAATCATTGAATTCCACGCCCAAACTGCTACAGGAAAATTAAAAGAAGTGATTATACCAACTACACCTAATGGATGATATTGATCATACATTCTATGCTTGGGTCTTTCGGAAGCAATCGTATAACCATATAATTGACGGGATTGTCCTACAGCTAAATCACATATATCAATCATTTCTTGCACTTCGCCTTTGCCTTCTGCAAGAGATTTTCCCATTTCATAAGAAACCAAAGCACCAAGATCATCTTTATATTCTCTCAATTTCAAACCAATTTGACGGACTATTTCTCCTCTCTTAGGAGCAGGAACTTCACGCCATTTCAAGAATGCTTTATGTGCTTTTTCAACAACATTTTCATAGTCTTTTTCTGACGCTAGATAAACAGAAGCAATTTTTTTTCCATCAACAGGTGAAAACACGTCTAATTCACCTTGATCAGTAGTATCATTCCATTTCAGGCCAGTTGAAGCACCATAATTCTTCTTTTTAATTCCTAATTTTTTTAAAAAGTCCATTATATCTTACCTCCTCAATAAATTTTGAAAATTTCAATTTCTTAAATTAAAATTTAAATATTTCTTCTATTTATTCCCCATTATCAACAACAAACATTAAAACAAATAAATAGATTAATAAAAAGCAATGAATAAAAATAAAATTCTGAAAATTAAAAATTAGCTTTATACTATATAACATCACCCCTTTCGTTAAATATATTTTAAGTTAAATATATCATCTTTTAATTTTTATGACATTATAGTGTTTAAAATGAAATTGTTATTTCTTAAATTGATATTTGTGCAAATATAATAATAATCCTTTTTTATTATTAAGAAAATTATGTTTATTAAGTAAAATATATTATCCTTTATTAAAAAGGCGCTAATTTTATCTAATATATATTCATCCCAATATATGAAGATTATTTCTTTGTTTTTAACATTAAAAATATTGTCAATTAAAATCATTTCTATAATTTTAAAAATTTTATATGTAAAAACACATTATAATCAAACGCTTTTTTATTTTACAGAATACTTTAAAATAAGAACATATATTCTATCAATTTATAATTTTA